>CAZPTV010000209.1:0-4227 GCA_964589335.1 uncultured Bacteriovoracaceae bacterium | reverse complement strand
TTCTTTCCGGTAGAAGTCTTAAAACCTAATGAATTTAGTCTATCAGCAATTGCAAACCCAATACCCCGTTTATCAAATAATGGCTCAGAAAAAACTACTTTTAATCCTATCTCATCCATTCTTCTAAATTCTGAAAAGAGATTTCTGGCTGATTCGTTTAAATCGCCTTTAACAGATAAAGTTCCTATCTCTAGTCTATATTGAGGAATAGCTCCATCTTTAAATAATGGTAATAATAATTGCTTAAAGAAACTAGCATTCCATTCAGGATCACCCTTCATACACAACAAACCTACTTTAAATGATTCTTTGATTTGTAACATGGCCATAGCCTTTAAAATCAATTTGACGACAGCCTCTTTTTTTTCAGGATCCGCTAGGTCTTCCATTCGAAATGGTAAAACAAATAATGGGGTTCTGGGTGCATAATGATTATCGGTCATACCAGGAGCAGTAGGATTTTGTGGTTTGTTTGGATCTTCATAACCAACATTGCCAGAACCAATAGTCTGTTCAAGCATTTCTTTTGTAACGGCACCTGGACGTAAAATAATAACTTTGCCAACTTCATCTATGCGAATGACAGTAGATTCTAAACCAACCTCACATGATCCACCATCAAGTACATAAAGAATTCTTCCACCCAATTCTTTAACTACAGCACTTGCTTCAGTTGGGCTGACACGACCAAAGATATTCGCACTCGGTGCTGCAAGAGGGTACGAAAGATAATCGAGCAATTGTAGAGCAATAGGGTGATTGGGCATTCTAATTGCGACAGTCTGTAAACCACTCGTGCATAAATCAGGAATCAAAGGTGACTTTGGAAATAAAATTGTTAGTGGACCTGGCCAATACTTTTGAACTAGAATTTGAACAGTATTCAATTGCTTTTGATTAATTTTTTCAGGATCAATAAGTCCACTATTAGTTAAATATAAATACGGATCAGTAGATTTTTTAATATGAACAATGAGTGGATCAAAGATCGGTCTTTCTTTGACTGTAAATACATTTGAAATGGCTTCTTCATTCGTTGCATTTGCAGCAAGTCCATAGACTGTTTCCGTTGGAATTCCTACTACCTCAGAGTGGTCTAAAGCTTCTTTAACTTTAGTATAATTCTCAATCGATGGGCTCAGTATTTGTGTCATTTTATAATAATTTAATCTGTTTACGAAGTTCATTGACCTGTTTAATTACATTTTTAGGACAAGTGCCACCTTCGGTTTTTTTATTTTCTACGGAAACGTGAACATTTAATAATTCACATGTATTTTCTGGAAATATATGTGAATATTTTCTGAATTCTTCTAATTTAAAACTTTGTATTTTGCGTTTTTGTTTTAATGCATCTTTAACGATATTTCCCACAACTTCATGAGTGGTTCTGAAAGGCATTCCACTTTTAACCAAAATGTCTGCTAAGTCTGTTGCAAGTATTGCTGGGTCTGATTCTAATGCACTCAACATCACATCTCGTTTAAATATTATTGTTCTCAAGTAGGGTATGTGTACTTCTAATACTTTTTTCAATGTATCAGTAGAATCAAATAAGAATTCTTTGTCTTCTTGTAAATCACGATTGTATGAAAGTGGTAGTCCTTTCATAACAGTGAATAAACCCATTAAATTAGCTATCGTACGTCCAGATTTACCTCTAGTTAATTCTGAGACATCTGGATTTTTTTTCTGTGGCATTAAGCTAGAACCAGTAGCAAATGCATCATCAATTGAAATATAATTAAATTCTGCAGATGACCACAATATTAGATCTTCTGATAGTCTTGAAAAGTGTGTCATCATAATTGCAACACATGAAAGATATTCTAGAGCGAAATCACGATCAGCCACGGAATCCAGACTATTCGAAATCACTTTAGAGAATCCTAGTTTAGATGCATTTTTAGCTCGAGGTATTGAAAAATTTGTACCTGCAAGTGCACCCGAACCAAGAGGTAGCGAGTCCATCAAATGGTAACAGTTATCAAATCGAATCAAATCACGATAAAACATTGATGCGTAGGCCATCAAATGATGTCCCATCGTAACCGGCATTGCTCGTTGTAAGTGAGTGTATCCAGGCATTAATGTAGCAGCTTCATCCATTGCTCGATTGCAAAGTACCAAAATATAATCTTTTCCAAGTTGAGTAATATTTTGAATCTGCTTTTTTAAATACAATCGAATATCTGTTGCAACCTGGTCGTTTCTTGATCGAGTCGTATGTACTTTTTTCCCAAGATCACCACAATATTTAATCAGTTGCTTTTCAATTGCAGTATGAATGTCCTCATATTCAATAGGCATAGGAAGATTTCTATTTTTAATATCTTGGTAGACTCTTTCAAAGCCAGTTTTAAGCTTAATCAATTCAGAATCAGATATTATACCTGCACTATTTAACCCTTCAATATGTACAAGACTTTGTTGAATGTCGAACTCTGCTAATTTATAATCAAATGAAATCGATTCAGAAAAATGCAACACTTCATTTGCTATTTTTTTCTCAAAACGTCCACCCCAGAGTTTCAATTCATCAGGGGTGGTCTTTTTATTCTTTGTGGATTTATTTTTCTTCAATCAGTACTTTTCCTTTTGAACTGTTCCCGCAACTTTCATAGGTAACCCAAATAATTTAATAAATCCTTCTGCGTCTTTTTGATTATAAACTTCATCTCTTTCAAAAGTTGCTAAATCAGCATTAAATAATGAATATTGTGAACGAACTCCAATGGTCTGTGCAACGCCTGGAGTTAGTCTTAAGCGAACTTCACCCGTTACAAATTTCTGTGCCTCATCGTAAAATGAATCAATCGCTCTACGTAGGGGTGAAAACCATTGCCCATAATATATAAGTTCAGAGTAGCGGACAGAGATCATATTTGAATAGTGTAGGGTATCCCTTTCAACCGTTAACATCTGTAATCCTCGGTGGGCTTCATATAGGATTGTTGCACCCGGAGATTCATAAATTCCACGACTTTTCATACCAACAAGTCGATTTTCAACTAAATCAATTCGCCCGACACCAAATTTTTTACCGATTTCATTCAATTTGCTAATGAGATTAATTGAATTCATTTTCTTTCCATTTAAAGAAATAGGAATACCGCATTTAAAACCAATCGTAATTTGTTGGGGTTTACGAGTCGCCTTTAATGGATTGTCTGTAATCATAAACACATGTTCTTTTGCTTCAGCCCATGGATCTTCAAGCTCTCCTCCTTCGTGACTTAAATGCCAGAGGTTACCATCCATAGAATAGGGGCGCTTTTTTGTTACAGGAATTGGAATGCCATGTTTTTGTGCATAGTTGATCGCGTCTTCTCTTGATCTGATTTTCCATTCACGCCATGGTGCTATGATTTTTAGTTGAGGTGCAAGAGCCATAGCCGTCAGTTCAAAGCGAACTTGATCATTTCCTTTGCCGGTCGCACCGTGTGCAATAGCATCGCATCCTTCTTTAACAGCAGCTTCAACGAGTCCTTTAGCTATGATTGGACGTGCAAGTGAAGTACCTAATAAATATGTGCTCTCGTATTTTGCTTGTGCACGTAGAGCTTTAAAACAATATTCTTCTATAAATTCTTTACGTAAATCTTTAACAATCGCTTTTATAGCACCGGTTTTATATGCTTTTTTGGTTATCGCTGCTAAATCGTCACCTTGGCCAACATCAGCCATAAATGCAATGACGTCACAATCATAATTTTCTTTCAACCAAGGAATAATGATTGAAGTATCTAATCCACCTGAGTATGCGAGAGCAATTTTTCGTTTTTTCATAATTCTCCTTTTGGTAGAACTTTTTTACTTTAATAAATCTATTAGTATAGCTTTCTGAGCATGGAGTCTGTTTTCAGCCTGCGTCCATATTACAGAATGGTCTGAATCCATAACATCTCCATCAACTTCTTCGCCTCTGTTTGCAGGCAAGCAATGCATAAATACAGCATCTGGACTTTCTTTCATCATTTCCAATGTAATTTTATATCCATTGAAAGCTTTTTTACGTAATTCAATTTCTTTTTCTTGTCCCATGCTAGCCCACACATCTGTATAGACTACATCTGCACCTTTACACGCATGATTTAAATCATGACTGATTTGGATCTTAGCTCGTGTTTTTTTTTCTTTTTCAAGTGTTCTGACGACAATCCTTTGGTTCGGTGAATAATTAATTGGTCAGATAACTTTTAAATTTAAACTACATAGTACTGATCT
>CAZPTV010000208.1:0-4229 GCA_964589335.1 uncultured Bacteriovoracaceae bacterium | reverse complement strand
CTTTATTTTTTTTAAGTCCAACTAATGTAACGTGCAACGTTCCTTTTTCAGTATCGATAGCTCTTCCGATTTGCATGGAATCTGAGTTTGGTAATAATGGTTTTAATTTGCAGGGAGTTAGTCCAAAACCCATATGATCAGTTTTGCTAGCTTGGTATGACTCAACAGCTGTTTGAAATTCATCTAATGATAAACCAATTCCAAGGGTCTCTGGTACGTCTGCATTTAATGTAATTGAAGTTATGAACAAAAGGGCAGAGCTTAGGAGTTTATTGGAAATTTTAAAATTCAGCATATTGAAAAAATGGCTCAGGAGGAGGGACTCGAACCCCCGACAGGGTGATTAACAGTCACCTGCTCTACCGACTGAGCTACTCCTGAACCTAACTCATCAGAGTCGATTTAATTATTATAGCATAAGGATTATGTAAAGAGTAAGCATCAATCCTGTGATTTAATAAAATTTACACCTGTAGTTTTATTTAACGCGGTTAATTCTTTTTCCATTATTTCACGAATCTGTTGAAGCAGTTTGTCGACATCAGATGTGTTTAAACCAGAGGTAGAAATTGGGCTTAGAACTTTCGAAATAATTTCAGTGGGTTCATTGAATAAATATTTATCTGTAGGGCGATAATAACTACTTAAATGCTGATGAATAATGGGCACAATTGGGATTTGTGCCTCTATTGCTAAATGAAAAGCTCCCTTCTTAAAAGGAAGTAAATCACTTGAGCCATGGTTTCTGGTACCTTCTGGAAAAATCCAAACAGAAATGTTGCGGCGCTTAATTTCTTCAACGACTGCTTTTAAACTTTCGATAGAGTTTTTTTTATTTTTTCTATCTAAAAGAACGTGCCCCGCGCCATAAAAAAAAAGGCCAAAGATAGGTATCCAAAAAAGTTCTTTTTTACCAATAACTGCGGTTTGATGTGGATACAAATGGCTCATTGTTAAAATGTCAAAGTTGCTTTGATGATTGCAGACATAAACGCATGGAATTTGTTGATACAAATATTCTTTGTTTAATATGGTTGATTTAAAGCCTAAGATTTTAGAAGCCCCAAAATATACTATATTTCCAATGATTTTAGTGATGCCTACATTTTTCCATTGAAAAGGTAAAAGTAATAACCCAATAGAAAATGAAATCAAAAACCATGTCCATGCGAAGATCGATTTTAAGTAATAAGAAAATATTTTCATATTGCATTAAGCCCTTGAACTTGTTTGACAAGAATACCTTAGTCCCTTACTCTTTTAAATAGTCATGGAATATAAAAGAACTACATTTATCATTAATCGTCGCTTTCAATTTAAGTTTGCTTTTTTTGTATGCAGCTGGATTTTTGTATTAAGTCTTGTTTATCCAATTGCGATTTATAATATTTTTGAATTTTTCATAAAGCATCTAAGTCAAAATAGTACAGTTACAGCGCTTGCGCCGGATAAATTAAAAAATATTGAAAATGAGTTTTTAATGTGGCTTGGCGTATTGCAGCTTATTTTTCTAATGATTACTTTTATCCTATCTATTTTCATTAGTCATAGAATTGCCGGTCCATTATTTAAATTAAAACGTGCGATCGATGAAGTCACGAAAGGCAATTACGATCAAAGAATTGTATTTAGAAAAATGGATCACTTTCCAGAGCTTCAGGATTCATTTAATGAAATGATCCAAAGCATAAGTACAAAAATTAAAAAACAATAATGAATTCTAAAAAAGATGATAATCCCCCTGCGGATCCTGCGATTCGTCTGCGCGCTCATCATTTAATGTGCGTAAATGGGTTTAAAGGTCATGGGTATTCAGCTGAATACATTAAAAATTTTTGGAAGATTTTTTACGAATTAAAAAATGAAAATCCAATCATTGAGGTCGTCGATGGCCTTGATTCGATATGCAATCCTTGCCCTAACAAAGGGGACGGAATATGTGCTCCAAATGGTAAGTCTGATGAAGATCGGATACAATTATTAGATCGAGCCTATTTTAAAACATTAAATTTAAAACCAGGACAGAAGTTGCATTGGAGTGAAGTGTTAAATTTAATTAAAATTAAGGTTTCAGAAGATGATTTTAATAAAAATTGTGAGCCATGTTCATGGAAAAAACTCGGTTATTGTTTAGAAGCTTTGAAAAAAATAAAATGAATTATTTAATTTTAATACTACTTTATTTCTCAGTAGGTATCGTATTTGCACAGCCAAATGGTCAAATTCCAATTGAAAAGATAGAAGAAAAGATACTTCTTGATAAAACAAAAAAAAATCAAATGATTGCTAATGTCGCAAAATGGCTCAATCAGAGAAATTTTGAAGTGGCATTGAAAGTTGCACAAGGGTTGTCGCAAAAGACAGATTTTTTAGATTATTTTCATTATATTTCCGGGAAATGCCTGATGGAAATGATGATCGAAGAAGTTAAAAAGAAAAACTGGAACAAAGCTGCACAGTATGGAGAACAAGCAGCAGCTCACATGAAAGCAGTACCTGGATCCTTTGCCTATACTCCTTTAACCAAACGCTCAGTCATGATGCTTGCGCGGATTGAAATGGAATTTGGGTGGATACAGAAACAACTCAAAAAGAAAGCACTCGCTAGAGTGATGATGGAGAGTGGATTTCAAAGATATTTAGATTCAGGGTTACTTGTTTTGGTGCCTCGTTTTATGATGCAAGATTATGCTGCCCTCTGTGATCAGAAACCAGATGAATTATGTATAAGTTGGGAAGTGAAACTCGGAGGAGTATTGACCAAACCTGATCGCAATTCAATTTTTCCAAAGCTCGATGAAGTTAAGTTTCCTTATGTAGATAAGTCTACTTCGATTCCATATAAAGTTGATATGGACTTGCAGTTGTTTCAACAAGGGTTTGATAGTTATTTGCAAGGCAAGTACGCCGAAGCGTTTAAAAGCTTAGATGAATTAATCAATACATACCCAAGAACAAATATAAAATTAAGAACAAAGTATTGGATAGCGCGCGCGGCTCAAAAATTAGGAGAAAAAGCAAAAGCAGAAACTTTGTATAAAGAAATTATTCGTGAAATTCCATTTTCATATTATGCATTATTATCGATGTGGAACTCTGGTATCGATGTTTTGAGAAATATTGATGCCGTTTTACCGATGGCAACAACAAGCGCACAACTTTCTACGCCTGCAGATCATGTGCGTTTGAAGCGAGCAGAAATATTTATTGCGAATCGAGCATTTGAATTTGCAAGATATGAATTAAAAGAAATTAAACCTAAAGAAAATATGAGTAATGAGTTTCTTGTATATTTAACTGGCTTAAATCACATTTCTAGAAATTATGTGGTCAGTTTTCAATTTATGAATGATTTGAGTTATAGAAATTACACTGGCTTTCAATCTTCATACGGTGAGAAAATGATTTTTCCATCTCTTGAAATTAAAAACCTCGAAACTTTTGCTCGTGCGAACTCGCTCGATCCAGTTATTATAATGTCTCTTATGAAACAGGAATCTGCATTTAATTCAGAAGCAATATCGACCTCAAATGCTTTTGGATTAATGCAAATTATAACTCCGACTGCTCGAGATTTAGATTCTGAAATTGAGGCTGAAAATCTTTTTGATCCAGATCGCAATATGTCGCTCGGTGCTCGATACGTTAAGCAATTAATGAAAAGGTTTGATGGTGAAATAATATACGCGTTAGCGGGATATAATGCGGGTCCTGGAAATGCAGACAAGTGGCGAGCGTTAGCCAAAGAAAAAGATAATCTGGCTCCAGATGAAGCAATCGAGTTGATTGGTTTTAAAGAAACCCATGATTATGTTCAAAATATATTACGAAATTATTATTGGTATAAACGAAGATTTAACGGTGAAGGAGCTGCATCACTTGAAAAAATGTTAGCTGAAATTAAAGCCGAAGGAAATTAAACGTTAAATCGAAAGTGCATAACGTCACCATCTTTGACGATATATTCTTTTCCTTCAAGTCTCAGTAATCCTTTGTCTTTGATACCTTGCTCTGATTTATAATTGACCAGATCGTTGTAATGGTATGTTTCAGCTCGGATAAATCCACGTTCAAAATCTGTATGGATTACTCCAGCTGCTTGAGGGGCTTTCCAACCCCGAATAATAGTCCACGCGCGTACTTCTTTTTCTCCAGCTGTAAAATATGTGATGAGTCCAAGTAGTTCATACCCAGCTCTTATCATACGATATAAGCCGGTTTCCTTGAGT
>CAZPTV010000207.1:0-4234 GCA_964589335.1 uncultured Bacteriovoracaceae bacterium | reverse complement strand
GGTAAAACTTTGTGGGATCTAAATCCATATTTTAACTAATAATATCATATATTTACTCCGCGTTATTTTGCATTGCGCAATATAGCATATATTGATATAATTTATCTATTATTAGTGTTGAACGTACGTGGGGCGGACGAATGGCTTTTTTACGAAGCAATTCAAACTTTTATAGTCGTATTCTTGTTGCGATCCTCGCAATACCTTTACTCACACTTTTTTCAAGTGGCTGTTCTTCAGATTTTAACCGTAATGAGATTTATGATTCAGCTCCCGTAAGCATTGCAGCAACATCTACAGATATATTTGCACCAGATGCCCCATCGTCTTGGGCAATGTCAAATCCGAGCGATGGAGCCACTTCTGCATACGACTCGCCGACAATTTCAGGGACCGCTTCTGAAGAATCTGCAGTCATAAAAATTTGGATCAATGATGCTACTTGCACAACGGGAAATCACGTCTCTACTGCAACCGTTGTATTGGGTGCATTTAATGCTTCTGCTTTTACTGTAACTGGAGATGGAGCAAAAGTTTTTTATTATACCATTACAGATACAATAGGAAATACCTCTTCTTGCGCTACAACAGGATTGAACTACACATATCAATCAAATCCTATATATAATTTTTCACGTCCTGGTTATACGATTAAAGAAAATGAATCACAAGTTGGAACACCTGTAACCGTATCAAGAGACGTAATTGGAATTGCCGGTACAGCAACTGTAACCATCTCAAGTGCATCTGCTATTTCTGGTTCTGATTTTACTGCCGCTACTCTGAATGTAAACTTTGGCGTCACAGATTACTCGGTCACAATTACTTCTACTGATTTTACGATTTCAGACGATGCAACCATTGAGGGTGATGAATTTGCAAAACTTACCCTCGCAGTCACAAGCGGCGGCGTAGTTGGAACTACGATTCCAGTAACTCAACTAAATATTATTGATGATGAAGTTACAGGTGATTATATTTTTGCTTCGCCTTTTTATAGCGTAAATGAAAATGGTACCAGTTTAAATGTTATCGTCCAACGAGTTGGAAGTACTGCAGCCGCAGGACAAGTCAACGTAGATTTTCTTTCTGGAACGGCAAATGGAGCAACAGACTTCGATGCAGTTTCACAAGCAGCAAGTTTTAATATTGGTGATGACGAAGAAACAGTGACAATTTCAATTTCAGACAATTCAAATGCAGACGACAACCGATCTTTTTATATTAAACTTGAAAACCCTTCTACCTCTACCTATGTACGTTCACAAAGTATTGCAAAAGTAAGAATCTTAGATGACGACAGTGCAGTCACATGTGATTCAACAAACAATAACGTTGGTGTGAATGGTGGATTTGGTGGTGGCGATGGATTAGATGTAAGTACTCCATATCGAGTTTGCTCTCTTGCACAACTCTATAGAATTCGAAATAACCTTACGAGCTATTTTAGAATTATGGCCGATATTGATGTGTCTACCTCGCTAGATGCCGACCCAAATACCGGAGGGACACAAGAGTTTACTCCTATTTCTGGCTTTTATACTGGAAAGTTAGATGGCGATGAACATATTATTTCAAATTTTTCTTACACTGGCTCTGGCGCAGCCGACACATCAAATGGTCTTTTCAAAGGACTTGGTGGCGCTGTTTTAGGCAATGGTTCCTTAAAAGATTTAAATCTCATGTACGCAAGCGTAACGAACGTTTCACAATCAGGATTAATTTTTGGTATTGCGGGTTCTGGTGCGAATCATCTCCCAAATTTAACCGATCTTTTTGCACACGGATATCTTGCAACAGTCAGTGATTATGGCGGGCTCGTAGGTTCAACCATTGATTTAAGTATGGCAAGTACTTCGATGAACGCTAGACGTTTGATGAGTGCTGGTGCAGTTAGCGCAGGTGGACATTATCACGGAGGGGTAATTGGATATATAACAGGAAATGGTGCAAGCCCTTCCTTAACTTATTCAAAATTATTTAACACAGCAAATATTTTAGGTGGAGCCATAGATGCCGTGGGAGGGGTCATTGGTCGATACGGTGGATTCAATGCTGCACTTTCTACGTTTGACATCGATCAATTCGAAAACCGCGGAATTGTATATCACACGGGTAATCATGCGGGTGGGATAATTGGTTTATTCAATGCGGGTCATAATATTAGAATTACACATTCTGTAAATTTTGGAAATATTTTTGGCAAATCTGAAATAAGCGGAATAGTAGGATATTTCATGCCAGTTCAGACTACGACAACACAAACGATAGAGAGCTCAACTAATTATGGAGCGATTACATTTGCTCCAGGACAAACTGGGCAAGACGTCGGTGGAATAGCCGGTTATTTATATGCGAATGGAACTACAGCTATAACTAGTAATATGAATTATGGAAGTATAACTGGAAAATCTGCAGGTGTTGGTGGGATAGTTGGAGATATTTTCCAGTCAGTCACTTCAAGTACCGTTAACTTACAAGAAAATCGTAATTACTCCACAATTACAGCAACAACTGCAAGTGCATATGCAGGAGGAATCTTTGGTCGATATTTGTCAAGTGGTGCGAATTCTGGATTTACTTTATCCATTGTATCTAATGAATTTTCAGGCACATTAACGCATAATAATCCTTATGCCGGCGGCATTGGAGGATATTGTAATTTTCAAAGTACGGGGACCAATGATTCAAATGATATCAGTGAGAATTCTTTTACTTCAACCGGTGTTATCACATCTACTAGCTCTAACGTTGGTGGCATTTGTGGTGCTCTAGTTTTAGCTACATCATTATCAACAACAGTTACTATGGATGATAATACAATGGAAGGCACAATAACTGGTACAAGTAATGTTGGTGGAGTTGTTGGTTTTACAAACCTTGCTCATCATTCTACTTATACTGCAAATAATACCAGCATAAATGGAACGATCACTGGTACAGCTAACGTCGGAGGATCTTTCGGATACATCAATGACACAAAAGGCGCAGGAGAATCAACTACGATTACATTTACACATTCTACAATAGACGGAACAATCACTGCACCTTCTGGAAAGGTTGGAGGCTTAATTGGGTATGCGTTCTTGACAGAAACAACTGCAATTTCACTTATAAATAATTCATCTCGAATTACTTCGCTATCATCTGATAATTCAGTCGGTGGCTTAATTGGTTCAATTGAGTTATATGATAATCCTACTCTCACAATCACAAATTGTAATTCTTCAACAAATATTACTTCTACTAATAGTTATGCAGGAGGTCTAATTGGACATTTAGTGGTTTCAACTGCAAGCGGGGCTTCCAATACAAGCATTACTACATCTTATGCAACTGGCAATATTGATGCTTTTAGCGCCGCAGGAGGTTTCGTTGGATTAATAGT
This sequence comes from uncultured Bacteriovoracaceae bacterium, assembly GCA_964589335.1. Lineage (GTDB taxonomy): Bacteria > Bdellovibrionota > UBA1018 > UBA1018 > UBA923 > CAZPTV01. The sequence goes on along the minus strand of CAZPTV010000207.1, from coordinate 846 downwards.
TGGAACAATTGGTGGTGATAATTTTAATATAACTAATTCATATACAAGTGGGAGCGTTCATACTGGGACCGGTGGATCGTCTGCAGGATTTATAGGCAATGCCGAAATGTTTGACATTACAATTACAAATTCATTTAGCAATTCAGAAATCACTGCTGATGCAGGATCTATCGGTGGTCTTCTAGGAGAAGGTGGAATTGGCTATACATTATCAAATACAAATTCATTCTACCAAAAAGATATGGCCTCTAACATTACCGTAACAAGAGACGACGGCACTGTAGCAGGACAAACTGCAAATAAAACCATTGCAGAACTAACGACTCCTGCAACATTTTCTGGAGCTGGCTGGGATATGACTACAGTTTGGTATGATCCTGTGTTGAATACAACGTATCCGACATTACGATAATATTGCGATAACATTGCACTAAGTCACAGATTTTGTTTTTCTTGATATTTTTGCTACGATTATTTTTTTCAGTTATATTTTTTCATGTTAAGCAAAAATAATTGGAGAGGTGTCCGAGTGGTTGAAGGAGCACGCCTCGAAAGCGTGTGAGCATTAACGTGCTCCGTGGGTTCGAATCTCACCCTCTCCGCCACAGAAAACATGCGGGGCATGTTTTCAAACTGTAAAATCAAAACCGAAAAACAGAATTTAGCAATTCTCCAAAAACATTGACCACTTGAAAACATTAGAACGCGATCTACTGATCGAGCAGCAGAAATCCGACTCATGAGAACTGAAAGTAAAAATCCAATTCGGAATGTGGTGAAATGTTCTGAAACATTGAAGTCGAATTCAATCGCGGAGATTGAGCCTAAAATCGAATTAGAGTTTAC
>CAZPTV010000206.1:0-4241 GCA_964589335.1 uncultured Bacteriovoracaceae bacterium | reverse complement strand
GATCGAGTAGCCCTGGAAGATGAGGGCGGCCTTGTCGGGCCACTTCGCCGCCGTCCGGTCCAGGATGTCGGGCATGGTGACTTCTTCGTAGTTGATCGTGGCCGGTACACCCGGCTCGTAGGACTTGATCCAGGGTTTCTTGTAGTAGATGGAGTCTTCGTAGGCCATGGGACACCTCGATTGAAATGGCTAAGGGCGTAAGGCAAAGGGCTTAGGGCGAAAGAACGGAGATCACCCCGGAATGGCTGAAGGCGAATAGCAAAAGCAAAGAAACGGGTAAGCATGTCAGAAGAGCGGAATGCTTGCGGCACATATATTCCCAAAAATGATAGAGCAGGTCTTGAGAGAATGTGTAGATATTTACTAAGGCCTCCGATTTCTGAGGAAAGGCTTAAATTTAAGAGAGGCCAATCGGGAGAAGATAGCGTTATTTATAAATTAAAATCTGAATGGAATGACGGCACCAAGGCAATACTATTAACAGGTGAAGAGTTTATTGAAAAAATTGTATCGATCATTCCTCAACCTAGAATTCATGGAACTAGGTTTCATGGGGTACTTGCGCCGCACTCCAAACAAAGGTCTCTCGTTGTGCCAAAAAAAGTAGAACCCGTTTCAAACTTAAAAACTTGTTCTGCGGTTTCTTCTTCAAATGAATCAAATAAGAAAAAACCGGCCGCTAGAATTTCTTGGGCAAAGCTCTTGGCCAGAGTATTTGGTTTTGATGTCGAAAAGTGTTCGCAATGTGGCGGCAAAATCAAAGTGTTAGCTGCCATTCTAAACAATGATGCGATCAAGAAAATTTTAAACCATTTAGGGCTACCAACTAAGGTGCCAGAATTCATTCCACCCTAGAAGCAAGCAAGTGAACATAATCTGTATCATTCCACCACTTCCCCAACCTCTAGAAGGGCACACACTTGCCCAAAGAGGCCAAAATCCCCCACCCTAACAAGCCGGTTTCTGGATTTCGAGCCGGAATTCGGTCTGTAATTGCTGCAAGCAGTGAAAAAGTAAGCCTAAGAGATGCGCTCCTTGCTTCAAAGACCCCTACTCGCTTTGGGTTTTTGGTTGAGTGATGGGCTTTGAAAACCTCATATGAATGGTCGGTATTGCAATCAAAAAATTTAAGTCGTGAGTGATTCTGGTGAACACCAACCTCATATTCGCGTGAGTTTGATTCCCAAAGAATTTCTCGTGGGTTACTGGGTTTGACTATCTTCTATCAACTTACTTTTTTTTTGAACTCAATTGCTTATTCATTAAACTAAAACTGTATGTTTTCCTCGCATTAATAAATGCATTCCTTTTTTATGCATTCCTTTTTTATTCATTCGCCTCATGCATTTGTTTGCAATCTCTCCATATTCACTCCGGGCTTGTTTTTGCCTTCGTTTAACCTCACTACTAAGTGTAGGTGTTCGGTATATTTTCTGGCTTGTTTCCACCACAGTCTTTCTTAAAAACGAATTTCCTGTTTTTGTAATTCCAAATTTAATTTCTTTTCCACCTGAAGAGTATTCCCGTACTCCAAGCCCTGCATAGGCCATGTATTGACTAGGATGTGCAAAACGAATCACATCTCCCGTTTCAGCTGCCATACACTTTGACTCAAATCTTATAAGATTTGAGTCTTGATTTTGTTTTTTTTTGTGATTAAAGCAGTAATTTCTAAACGAAATTATAATTAAAATTTGAGAAATATCATTAACTGCGAACGATTGGTTTTACTTTGACTGCATCATGTACGATTTTTGTAAAATTCATTATTAATTACCAGTATTCAATCGGGAGACAAAAGAGATGCGTGTCTTACTTATCAACCCTCCATGTGATCAGAAAACCATTGGTTTGAGGCATATTGCTAAAATAGAGCCCTTAGGGCTCGAATTGATAGGTGCAGCTATAAAAGATAAATATGAAGTTAAATTAGTCGATATGGAAGTCGCACCCAAAGATTTGTTAAAGACACTAAAATCATACAAGCCTGATATCGTTGGCGTTACATCAGAAATAGTACATCGCGATACAGCACTAGAAGCGTTAAAGCTTGCTAAAAAAATGTATCCAGATTGCTTAACGGTGGTTGGGGGTCACCATGCGACTATGCAACCAGAAGATTTTTGTAATTCTGTTGTGAATTTAATTGTAATAGGTGAAGGGGTAATTAGTTTCGGAGAAATTTGTGACACCCGTGCAAAAGGTGGAACAAATTATGAAGACATCAAAGGTATCGCAATAGTATATGATGGTAAAAAAATACAACGAACTCCACCCAGGGCATTGCCAACCACACTTGATGATTATCCGATGCCAGACCGTACATTGACATCAAAATATAGAAATAAATATTATTATTTATTTGAAAAATCTGTAGCAGCTGTACGCACATCGTTTGGATGTACACACCATTGTATATTTTGTTCCGTACGAGTCTATTCTAGTGGTCAGTTTATATGCAGGTCTGCAAAAAGTGTTTTTGAAGAAATAAAATCTTTAAAAGAGCCATTTGTAATGTTCTGTGATGATCATTCCTTTATCAATCCTGAAAGAATGCGCAATCTCGCACAAATGTTAATTGATGCAAAAGTTCAAAAAAGATATTTTGTTTATGCACGTACTGACTCCATTGTTCAGCATAAAGATGTTTTCAAATTATGGGCTCAAGCAGGTTTAAAGCTTGTTATGGCTGGACTTGAAGCTTTGGATGACGAAGCTCTAAAAAAATCTGGAAAACGCGTCGATATAGAAACAAATGAAAAAGCATTAAAAATAGCAGAAGAATGTGGTTTCTTTTTAAGTGCTGGTTTTCTAGTGGATCCAAATTTCGGACGCGAAGATTTTGAAAAAATTGATCGCTATGTAACTAAACGACCATCGATACTTTTAACTGAGTATACTCCTTTGACTCCTTTTCCGGGAACGCCACTATATAGAAATATTAGTAATCAACTTTTAACTCATAAACCGTATTTGTTTGATCTACAGCATTTTGTTTTGCCGACTCGATTGCCTGCTAAAGAACTTTATAAGTTACAATTTGAATATTACAAACGTTCTACAAAGCGAGTTTTAAAATATTTGTTTAACAATAATCCAAAATTGTTGGCTTCAAGTCATATGGCAAAATTGTTATGGGGATTACTGCAAAATTCAAAAGCTTATAAAAGGGCATATCTTGATATTCCGGATAAAAGAATGGCGATGAATCATAAAACAATAAACTCTCAAGTTATTTAATGTATGAATTCAAAATTCAAACTCGTATATCAAGGTTGGTCAGGCTGTATTATTGATTCTGACAACATAACACCAACGGTTGTTTTTGATCCATCGCCAGATTCATTCTTAAAGAGTAAATCAATGATTGTTTTTTTGACTCACGGACATCCCGAGCATTATCAAGGAATATTAAAATATATTGTTAATACTAAAAGAGAACCAGTCGTAGTAGTTGGATCACGCACGATGTGCAAATATCTTAAAAAACGTACAGCCTTATCTGAAGATAAATTTCTTTCAGTCGATCCGGGCGATCATTTAGAGTTAAACGAAATTAAGATCATAGTTTTTTCATGGAAACATATGGGTCTTTTGCCCGACGGGTTTGTATTAAAATTAATTTACCTTAAAAAACTGATAATGCATCCGTTTGTGCTTATCAAAATAGCTATTAACGGAATTTCTGGACCAGCCCATTCGCCGATGCTTGGATACAAAATTCAGTATGGTACAGGTAAATCATTGATTTACTATGGTGAAGGTCTTCATCGAAAGGTTTCACAGAAAGAAATTGATAATATTCTTGTTAAATCTTCACAAGGAATACTATTGGCAGCCATTGAACCAGAAGACTCGACTCGGTTGCCTATCATTCTAAAACAATATTCTAATTACAAAGTATATTCATTTGAAGCTCATAAAAAATGGAGAGAAAGTTTTGGTATGCCTCAACTAGATGTAACTGATTTTGCAGTTCGAATGAAACAAGAAGGAATTGTTTATCAGCCATTAGAGCAAGGTGATAGAGTAGAACTTGAATTGTGTTAAAAATAATTAAAAACTAAATATTTATGAACTTAAATATATTTGTTGTTTTGGAATGAGCTAGCGTTACTGTTGCGTTAGATTGAGTAAGCAATTGAGCCATTGGTTTGCCGACAATATCGCTTCTACCTAAAACGAGTGAGGACTTTCCTTCGAGAGGAATATTATAATATTTTAAAATTTCCATTACTCCC
>CAZPTV010000205.1:0-4247 GCA_964589335.1 uncultured Bacteriovoracaceae bacterium | reverse complement strand
CCGACGATCATCGCCCCGGGCGCCGCCGGCCGGAGCGATCCGCGGCGCCGGCCTGGTCGGAGAGCGCGCGGGCGACGTGGTCATCGCCGCTCAGCTCGGCGACGGCACGCCGTCGCCTGCCGTGTCCCCATCGGCCGGCGCCCGCGCGAGCGATGCCCGATCCGACGCCAAGGCCACCGTGATGGCGCTTTACGAGGCGTTCGACCGCGGCGCGCTCGGCAACTTCGATGCCGTCGGCAGCGCGTCCGAGGCGAGGGTCTTCGGCGCCACCTTGCTCGACTGGCCCGGCTTCGTCCGCTTCGGCCAGGCCTTCGTCGATGCCTTCCCCGACGGCCGCCGCGTCTTCGACTTCATCGAGAATTTTACGTACATTTTGGTACTGCTTAATAATTTTTGGTGTAATGAATGAAATCAAATTTTGTTTTTGAGTTTGTGTAGTTTTAGATCTAAACAACCAGCCAAGAATTGGAATATCCCCCAATAAAGGAATCTTTGTTGCGGTTTCTGTAACTTTGTCACGAACCAATCCACCCAGCGCAACCGTATCGCCATCTTGCACGACAACGGTTGTTTTTGAAGCACGGCTTTGCGTCCCAAAAGCCAGATCAGCAACGGCTTTTGGAGGAGTACGATTGCTAATATCTTCAAACTTTTGATCGATATCAAGCTTCACAAAATCAGAGGCCTTGTTGATTTGTGGTTTGATTTTTAATGATAAAGCAATTTTTTCACGGCTAACGCTAGTGGATCCGCCGCCTCCTGAAATAGCATTAAAAGTGGGAACAGGAATCATTTCTGCAACTTCAATTGTAGCTTCTTGATTATCAAGAGTTAAAATTTGAGGAGTTGAGAGAATATTTGCGTTTGAATTCAATTGCAATGCTTTGATCAATCCTTGGATTGATTTTACTGAGATAGATTGACTAGATCCAGGAACCGTAAATGTTTTAGATCCTGATCCACCTTGAAATCCCATTACTAAACCATTTACAGAAAGTGGATTTACTAAAAAACTTGCAAGATCACTATTCGGCATAAAGCCAATTCCATTTGTAGGATTTGCAATCGAAGTGCCTAATTCAAACGTTTTATCTACAATCATTTCCATGATGAATGCTTCAACATAAACTTGATCGCGAGGAACATCTAGTTTTTGAATCACACGAAGCATCGTTTGATAATCAGATGGTGATCCGGTGATAACTAATGAGTTTGTAGCTTTATCTGGTGAAATTTTTATTGAGCCTTCAAAAATTGGAGCAGGGGATGCGGTTCCTCCCGGTGTGATTTGTCCGCTTGGACGGCTGGCACCGCTTGATCCGGTGGCTAAACTATTCAAAGTATTCGCTACTTGTTCTGCGTCTGCAAACTGTAAGTAAACCACTTGAATTCTGCTTCCTGCAGTCGATTGAGTGACTTTTGCATCTAATTTATCGATGAGTTCTTTTACTTGTTCTAAACCGCGACCATTTGCCGAAATAATAACTGAATTTGTGCGGTCGTCAGGAATGATATTCGAAATTACGCCACCTTCTTTTGTTCTACGCGCCTGACCTCCACGAAACCGTGGCATTCCCCCTCCGGCGACACCACCTGCGCCACCACCCGTTGTGTTGGGTAAAAGTTGGTCAATGAGTTTTGCAATTTCTTGTGCGGAGGCAAATCGAATTTTAACAACTTCAAGTTTTTCATCAAAAGTTTCTACGTCGAGAACATACAGCATATCAGTAATTTTTTTGATGTTAGAACCCGTATCTGTAATGATTAAAGTATTGGTTTGGTCATATGAGATAATTCGAGTATTTGGCGGCATGAAGTTTCTGAACACGCGGCTTACTTCTTCTGCATTAATATATTTCAGTGGGATTACGCGTGTAATATACATGTCGTTGTCAGGAGCTGAATCGCCAACATAGGTTTTAATTTGTTTGTCTTTTGCGTCTCTTTGTCTTGCGATTCTAAAATATTTTCCAGAAGGAATGAGTGAGAAACCATTTGTATCTAATGAAGTTAAGAAAGCTTTCCATGCATCACCAATTGTAATCGGCGCATTTGATACGATCGAAATTTTTCCTCGCACGTCCTTATCAAACATAAAGTTGTGGCAAGTCAGTCTTCCTAACGTTTTAGCAATTTCAACGATATCTGCATCTGGAAAATCAAAATTAGTGACAATGTCAGGTCCATATCCAGTATTTGGATCCAGTGTTAAGCAAGCTTGTCCTTTGGAGCCGGTTAAAATTTTTGCATTCACCCCACCTTGCATCGTTGTCGCGCCGATTTCATTTGAAACTGAATTGATATCTACGGGCTGCCCGGATGATCTGCCTTTGCCAGTTTGCATTTTAGTTTCTGTTCGGTTTCGAATAAGTTCTTCACTGATATCTTCTTCGTCTTCATCTTCAAGTTCATCGGGATCGATTGCTGGCGGTGCGCCTGCTTTACCTGCAAAAGGATTATTTCCAAAGTTACTTCCTGGAGGGGAAAATCCTTTGTTCTGAGCTTGGATTTGTGTTCCGAGCAATAAACTGAAAAAGATTGTAATAAAAAATATTGATTTATTATTTTTATTATTTGACATCATAGCTCATGACCAGCTTTCTTCCACCACGTTGAACACACAACTCTAGATGTGTGATGTTTTTAAGTTCATTAAACAAAGCAAATGCTTTACCAGCATCGTTCATTGGTTCACCGTTTACGCCACAAATAACATCATTCTCAACGATACCTAATTTAGAATAAATGCTACCTGGAACAATTTGTATTAAACGAAATCCATTCATCAAACCATTTTCAAAATTTGGAATCGCCCTAGCTTGCTGAAGAACTTCACCCATATTTTTAAGACTGTTGTCGATAACTGTTTTCTCAACTTCAAATACATTTTCTTTTACTTGTGAAACGCCACCTTCTGTTTTTTTCAACGAACTTGCTGATGGCAATGTGCCTACATTTAATGAAGCTGCATCATCGATAATTTCTACAAACTCTAAATTACCGTTGCTTTGATTTACAAAAGTAACTTTGAAGTGTTCAATTTTTGTAATTTTAATTTTCCCATTCATTGTATCGTCAATGCGAAGTGGGAAAATTAAATTTTGACTTTTGTCTTCAATTGCAGCTATAGATTTCGTTTCATCGCGCAATACAACGGTACCGATAAGATTTAAAGGCAGTGTCGTTTTACGTGCTGGCCCATCCCCCTTTAATGTGTCTTCAGGAATAAGTCCTTTTGAATTGAAAATATTTCTTGAAACAATTGATTGATATTCTGCAAAAGTCTTTGTTCGATCCATACGTTTAACAATTCGTGGTGCTGGTATTGGATCGGGCTCCGGAACAAGTGAGTCAGTAAAGAGTGAAACAGTGTCTGCAAGAAAATATGACATTGCGATTGCCACAAACACTCTTGAGTACAAACCCAATGATTTACTTGTAAGCAATTGGCGAATTTCATTAATATTTTTACCAGTAACTGCTGAGAGAAGTTCTTCTGGAGAAAGTTTTTTTAAGTCTTCACTGTTTTTGGGTAAGCGCTGACTTATTTTTGAGAGATGGCTTTTAAAATAATTTGTAATTCGGGAATTCGTGTTTGGTTCGTTTTGATTAATTGAGTCTTTGTTAATCGAATTGGAACTAGACCGTGAAAATTTATTTTTCACAGAATTAATTGAATTTAGAAACTTCTTAAAGAATCCCGTAGATTTAGGATTGCTATCCTGTTCCAAATATACCCATCCTTGAGTCAATTTTAGACTAATCCCTAAGGACAAATTTTAACCTAAAATTTCGCAAGTTTAAAACATTTTAACACATAGAATTGAACTTTATTTTTAATATGATTTTAATATTTAGGACCCAGCATGTCTAAGTTACTGATTATTCTTATAACTAGCAAAATAATTTGACGATCTTTTGACATTTTGCATCGAACCAATAACCAAATAATACACAATTATATCAAATAGTTACATTGATGAGTATGCATTTTATTGGAATATAATCTTTACATTGAAATTTTTTTGTGTTACATTACCGGCTCATTTGCGCACCCCTTATTCAATATAAGGGCGTGTTGCTTGAAAGGACGTAGCGAATGCTATTTAAAGTCGGAGATAATGCAGTTTATCCTGCATACGGTGTTACGGTCGTTAAGAAAATCGATGAAAAAGAAGTTGGTGGAAGTCGGCGCCACCGTCGAAATCAAGTAAGCACCGCTCCCTGACGCACGCGTCACCCGCGGC
>CAZPTV010000204.1:0-4255 GCA_964589335.1 uncultured Bacteriovoracaceae bacterium | reverse complement strand
ATTATGTTGAAGGTCTAGAAAATGCTGACATCATGGTCTATGACGGGCATTCCGGTCTTGGTGGAAATTTACATCTCGATTCTTTTCCTGGTGTAAACTTTAACCCACGTAAATATCAGATTTTCTTTTTTAATGGATGCAGCTCATATCCTTATTATAATGGAATGTATTTTGATGCAAAGGGTGGATCTAAAAATCTAGATATTATCACTTCTGGTCTTCCAACTTTTTCTGATACTGCCGCAGCAAATATTTTAGCATTTTTAAATAATTTTTTAGATGGATCTACTAAAACCTGGCAAAGTATCTTGTGGGAACTTGAAAGATCAAATGCTTTAAACGGAACTTATTTAACGGGTATTAATGGAGATGAAGACAATGTCTGGAATCCAAGCACACCCATTCCAGCACTAAATAGATAAGCTCCATTATAAATAATAATATTTTTTACTCAGTTTATTTTTAAACGTTATTAACTAGGCATTTTTTGCATATTCAAATTTTTCTATTTTCAATACGCCTTCCATTCTAGCAAACTATTCCTGTAGGACACACGATGTGTTCTAAGGGAGAGTTTTAATGAAAACATTAAGGATGATTTTTACATTTAGTTTTGTTTACACCGTTTTATTATTTCCATTTTCGGCTCACGCCGCTGGTTCACTACCACAATTCAAAAAGGTAATGATTGTTCTCATGGAAAATGCAAGTTTTAAGAGTGCTTTAAAGCAAGATGGTTTTGCTGAGTTTGCCGAAATGGGAGCATTATTAACGAACCATCATGGAGTGGTTCATCCCTCACAAGCAAATTATGTTGCCCTGACAGCTGGAGATCATAAATTTGTTAAAGGTGACTCTAATCAAACTGTAGATGTAAAGCACATTGGCGATTTGCTAGAAGCCAAGGGTTTAGACTGGAAAGCTTATGCAGAAGATTATCCTGAAAATTGTTTTCTTGGGGCAAGAGAAGGTAAATATGTTCGTAAGCATGTCCCCTTTTTAAGTTATAAAAATGTTCAAGACAACCCAGGTCGGTGTAATCGAATTGTAAATATGAACCGTCTCGATGATGACATTGTTGCCGGTACTATACCTGCATTTTCATTATTGGTTCCTAATCTTGATAATGACGGTCACGATACAGGTCCAGCATTTGCTTCAGATTGGTTAAAAAAATATCTAGGACCAAAAGTAAAAAATCCTGCATTTATGAAAGACATGCTCCTTGTGATCACTTATGATGAGAGCGGATTTTCTCCTTTTACATTTAGCTTCACGAACAGGATTTACACTGTCCTGATTGGTGACAGTGTTATTCCAGGTAGCAAAGTAAAAACAAAAACAAACCACTACGATATGCTTCGAACGGTTGAAGATGGATTTGGAATCGGAAACCTAGGTCGCGAAGATTCAGTTGCAGAAGCGATTACAGGAATCTGGAAATAATTTGATTTAATTTTTTAGTAAATAGTTCTTTAGAAAGTTCGGCACGAATCAGATCCTTATTTGATTCGTGCTTTTTTTTATTTTGAATTGCTAAATCAATTTGATTTGAAAATTCAGAAATCAAATTTGGATCAGCTAGATAAACACTCCATGGATCGTTCATCATCCATTGCATTGACTGCATATTTGAAACCACACATGGGATTCCAAGCGCAAGACATTCCAATGCAAAGGTTGGAAGTATTTCGTTACAAATCGAAGGTAGAATTCCTACTTTTGAATTTTTAATTTGAGATTGAACTTGGCTCTTGCTCAAGGATGAAAAAAAATAAACATTCGAAGATTCTTTTGCCATTTTTATAACTTCAGATTCTAACGGACCACTGCCAGCGATTCCAAACTTTAGATCTTTTCTAGACATTGCAATGTCAATTAATCTTTGTATCCCTTTTTCTTGAGAGAGTCTACCGGCATAAAATACATCAATTTGAATTTCATTCTGCTTAATTGCATCATCTAACTGAAATGGATTCAATATCCACGAAACTTTCTCTTTTGGAATTCCCCACAGTAAAAGTTCATGCAAAATATAAGGGGATGGAGCAATAAAATGTTGAACAGCATTTTGATAAAGATTTCCAAAATGCATTTCTGACATAGCGGCTGTGTGATAAGCAGTTTTAGCTATCGAATCATTACAATTGTATAAAAGTGCTTTAATGGGAATGGTTTGAGTAAAACATTCCTTACATACTTTGCCATCTCTCAACGCAAGGCCATTGGTGCAATAAAATCTGTGGTTATGAACGGTCATAATCATCGGAATTTTTTCCTGCATGACCCATCTAAAAAACCGTGGCCCCAATTGCGGGAATGCGTTATTCAAATGTATAAATTTTGGCTTAATTTTTTGATAGATTTGAATCCAATCTGGATCCCCTCCAACAAATGGTTTCAATGAATTCGCTGCATAGTTTAAATGATTCTTTGGTGGTTCACGGTTTTCGGGCAAATAGTAAACTTTATAACCCATGTCTTGATACAGTTTTTCAAGCATTTCTACATGGACGTCTTCTCCACCTCGAAACTCATAGGGAACGTGCGCAATCAAAACATTCCTGTTTTCCATTAAACTTACAATAGCATGAGTTGAGTTTTATCGAAAATAGCGTTAAATCTATAATATCACATGACGAATCCCACAAATCAGAATTCTGACGGTACGATAAAAAGCATGAAGCTACCAAATCTTCAGGGGGATGCCACTTTACGTACATTTTTTGGAAGAACCATTACATTTATTCAAGTTTTTGCTGATGCTCTTACTGTTTTTGGTTGCTACATCGGAAGTTACTTTTTTTATGTAAGCTATTATCGTGGATATTCACCGCAGAGTTTTCCTCAATTTTTAACGATTACTACAATTATTTCTCTTCTTTATGTCTTCATCATCGATCGAGTCGGACTCTATCGACGTGAGATTAGTTTACTTAATATTAAAGAACTCAGGGGAATTTTTCACGTTGGTATTTATGCTGCTGCCGTTATCTTAAGCGCCTCATTCTATATTCGAAATACCTCTTTTTCACGGATAACATTTACAGCTGCAATGATTGCAACGCCAATTATTGTGTATCTCGAAAGACAAATTTTTTATAAAATTCATATTCTCTTTCATCAAAAAGGTTGGTCACACACACGTGTGTTAATTTATGGTGCTGGTTCAATCGGAAGCCATTTAGCCAAGAGGCTTTTTGAAAGTCCTTCTTTGGGAATGCTCCCTGTAGGTTTTTTGGACGACGACGCTTCAAAAAACAATACAAATATTAAACTTCTTGGTGTGGGTCCAAAAAAAGGTATTCCAGTTCTAGGAAATTTAGAATGGATTTCAAGATGCCATGAACTCGGAATAGAAAAAATAATTATCGCACTTCCATCTGCTAAATTTGAACACAATCAAAAATTAGTTGAAGCTTGTAATCAATATGGAGTTCAATATTTGATTGTTCCTAATGCATATGAAAAATTCATTCAACAAGTAGAAATGTTTGAAATTGGTGGCATACCAATACTCAGAAGAAAAACTCAACAAGTCAGCTATGTTTTTCTAGTTTTAAAGCGTCTGATCGATTTTATAATTTCATTGAGTTTGATCATCGTATTATCTCCAATCGTAATTTTCATAGGTGTAATGATCAAATTAGATTCAAAGGGACCAATTATTTTCAAACAAAAACGAGTCGGCTTAAGGGGCAAAGAATTTAGTTTTTATAAATTCAGAAGCATGCACATCGAAGCTGAAAAATACGCAACAACACCGAAAGATCCAAACGACCATAGAATCACTAAGGTAGGACGCTGGTTGCGAAGAACATCTTTAGACGAATTACCACAGTTATATAATGTACTACGTGGCGATATGAGTTTAGTTGGACCACGACCAGAAATGCCATTCATTGTATCGCAATACACCCCGCTTGAGCGAAGAAGACTTGAAGCTAAGCCTGGAATTACCGGAGTTTGGCAAATCAGTGCTGCTCGCGGTGAACCGATCCATAATAATATGGAATACGATTTATTTTATTTAGAAAATCGTTCAATTTTATTAGACATAGCTATTCTGATTAAAACTTTTGTTTCCGTTATTCGAGGAATTGGTGCCATCTAATGAGAAAAATTCCATATTCTAAACCTACTTTTCTCGGTCCCGAATTAGAAAATGTAAAAAATTTAATTTCGAATAATGGTTCCTTAGCTGGCGGCGGAGGTTTTAATAAATCTTGTGAAAAAATACTAAGTGATCATCTAG
>CAZPTV010000203.1:0-4258 GCA_964589335.1 uncultured Bacteriovoracaceae bacterium | reverse complement strand
CGTACACCGAGTGTTTTGTGTTTAATTAATATTCCATAAATCAAAATCAATGCTATCGGAATCCAGTATTTAGGTCTCATGATGAATACATGTTTAAAGATATATCGAGTTGCAGCTTCAAAAAGTTTAATTGCCTCGTATAAATTGATTTCAAAAAATCTCGAACCTAAACGGTATTGATCGACAATTCCATGAAACGATAGCACCCGATTTTGTAAGAAAACTGGAAAACATGCGAGAGAATAAAAAGATAGTTTACCAAATAAAAAGCGGCTGAGTGTTTGTCTTTTAAAGCTTCTAAAGACTTCAAATAGTGCAAATAAAATAAATGAAGCCAGGCCTTCATTTTTAGTCGACACAGAAAGCATGAGTAATATAAATAATTCGAATTCATTAAAACTACATTTATCTTTTTGTAGTTCTCTTTCGTAATAACCAAAGAGGAACAAAGAAAAAAACATCATCCAATAAATATCTAAGTATCCGTTAGTGATATAGTAGTGAAATGAAACGAATGTAGTTAAAAACATACAAATCTTAATGATCGTGGGGCGGTGATTTAGAAAACGAAGCCATAGACCCATCCCACAGAGTAAGATTACGAACATTGATCCGTAGACAGCATTTTCATTCCAGCCTGCAAAATGAGATCGATCACCAAAAGATGCAATTGAAAGTGCGCCAGATAGAAACCAGGGGTAGTCTCTTTGAGCGCCAGGGAGCATTGAATTTACAATGAGCTCTGGATTGAATCCAAATAAGTACATAAATTTAAATCGATACAACCACATGATTCTTGAATCGCTTCCACTTACATCGGCAGTTAAAAATGGGAACCAAATTTCAGAAAATAAAATAAAAACGAATACGAAAACGAAAAGGTTTTTAATATTAATCTTCGAATGCAGGCGTTTTTTTAATATGAGAGTAAAAAATCCTAAAAGAGAAATGGGTACTACTACAGAGTAAATTGCTTCAAGTGATAAATGACTGAGCCAAGACAATGCCCAAGCACCCCATCCAAACAAACAAATTCCAGTTAACATTCGAAAAATGAAAGAAATATTTTTTATAAAAAATGTAATGCCAATCCAACAAACTAAAGTAAAAAGAATTCTCACCCATCGTTTCCAAACGGGCGTCGTTGATTCCTCTAGAATACAATGAGGATTGGGTCCAAATAATTGCACGATCTCATTTGAATGAGGATTTTTTGAAAGTGTGGGCAAAACAGGTAAGGCATGTTCAGTTGCGATTTGTTCTAAAAACGAATCATAAGGATGAATATAAAAGGTTTTATTATTTTTTCTTATGTTGCAGACAAGTTGATTAAAATGAAAATCTTGTTTTTCTAAAAAAGATTTATCGTCAGACAAAATATATTTTGAAAATTGTTTTAAATTTGAAAAGGGATCTGAAAAAAGAGTATTCAAATTATCTTTGATCGAAAACACAGTCGCTGCGATAAGTAGACAAAATAAAATGCTTTTTTTCAAAAGATTCATCTTGTTCTCAATTTAACCACCGGTTATGATTTTTTTCTAATTAATTAACGCAGTATTACGATTTCAATCAAAGGGAGAACACTATGAAATTGAAGCTTACAGTTCTCTGTTGTGCGATGGCTTTGTCTATGACGGCTTTCGGCGCAGAGGCTAAGAAAAAAGCAACAACAGCAAGACCTGCAGCACCTGCAAAGGCAGCGCCTGCAGATTCTGCTCCAATGCCAATGTCCTCCGGACACGACAGTATGTCGCATGGAAGTTCCGGTGCAACATATGGAATGGCTGGATGCGGACTTGGTTCAATGATTTTTGGAAACAAACCAGGAATCATCCAAATATTTGCAACCACTACAAATGGTACTTTTGGAAATCAAACATTTGGTATCACAACGGGAACATTAAACTGTAAGCCTGATTCAACAGCAATGTCTGCTGAATTGTTTATTACAGTAAACAAAGAAGCATTTGCTAAAGATGTTTCTAGAGGCAGTGGTGAATCAATTGAAAATTTATCACAAATTGTAGGCTGCAAAGACTCCAATATGTTTGGAAATAAATTACAAAATAATTACAATAACTTATTTAATCAAACTCAGTTTGAATCTGCAAAAGCTACCAGCGAAATCATGAATATGATTCACAATGATAGTGAGCTTGCAAAAAACTGTAAGAATTCAGGTTAAGGAGAACAAAAATGAAAAAAATTACTTTATTCGCATTATCTCTTTTAGTTCTCGCTAACATTGCACAAGCACGTGGTCGTGAATATGGAATGGCAGGATGTGGTTTGGGTTCTGTATTCTTTAAAAATGACCCAAGTATGGTTATGCAGGTCATTTCTGCTACAACCAACGGCACTTCTGCAAGCCAAACATTTGGTATCACATCGGGTACATCGAATTGTACAGATGACGGTGCAATTGCAAAAGCAAAGCAAATTCCAATGTTCATTGAAGCAAATCAAGTTGCATTAGCAAATGATATTGCGCGTGGAAATGGTGAGGCGCTTGAAAATCTATCAAAAGTGATGGGTTGCAATGATAGTGAAAAATTAAGCGGAGTATTGAAGAGCAATTACAATTCAATATATTCCAACGACAATATTAAATCGAATCAAGTTACAACTTCAATCATGAAGACTGTAAAACAAGATCAATCTTTATCAAAAGATTGCTCGACATCGATCTAATTATTTTATAAATCAATAAAGAGGGCAGGACGTATTCGCGTTCTGCCTTTTTTATTTATGAAATTAGCACTACTATTATTTCTCACAAGTTATTCTGCATTCGCTTCATATTCTGAAGAATTAATTCAAAACTCTCGACGTTTAAAATTACATGAATCAAAGCAATGGATCCGACTGATGCATTATCAGCCGAGATTATTTGGGGGCTACAAAAGCCAAGCCGATGGTATGGATTTTTTTCTTGCAGGCGAAGAGGGTCGACAAAATCCACAAGTAGAAATTGAAGCAACAATAAATGCATTTTTTTCTGAGGATATAAACGAAGAATTAGATAAAAAGATTCAACATCCGCAATGTAAATTCCCCGCGAGATACTTATGGTTAAAAAAAGAATTAAAATTTGATCCCAAGTTATTATCTGAAAAAAAATGCGGTCGGTTTAATAATTTTTATAAAGAAATAGGAGGGAAGTCCGTTTCTGTTATTTTTTCTTCGTATTATTTAAATAATCCGTCATCAGCGTTTGGACATACTTTTTTAAGAGTCAATAAAGCAGCACAAGCACAAACCGGAAAAAGATTTGAGCTTTTGGACTACGGCATTAGTTATGCGGCACTCTTGACTACAAATAATCCATTTATTTATGCATTTGCTTCAATATTCGGACTCTTTGACGGTTCATTAACGAGTATGCCTTATTACTATAAAGTGCGTGAATATAATGATTTTGAATCTCGCGACTTATGGGAATACAATTTAAATTTTACGCAAGACCAAGTCGATTTATTAGTCGCGCATCTTTGGGAGCTCGGATCAACAAACTTTCATTATTATTATCTTGATGAAAATTGCTCGTATGTCGTTCTGACATTTTTAGAAGTTGCAAATCCAGATTTAACGCTTACGGATCGGCTTCCTCCCGTTGTGATTCCAGCTGACACAATTCATGCAATTGTTCAAGAAAATGGACTGATTACTGATATTAAATACAGGCCTGCAGTAAGAGTTCAGTTTGCAAAACGGTATTCAATTTTAGATTCTGATCAAAAAATTGAATTTAGTAAAATCGTTCAATCTGAAAAAAACGAAAACATTATTAACTTCAAAAATAATGCTAAATTTAATTTCAAACAAAAGGCTGAAATCCTAGATGCAGCTATGGATTATGTAGATTTCAAAAAAAATAAGGAATTAATTGATGCCGAAAGCAGCGCTTCAAAATGGAAGCAAGAGTTATTGAAGACAAGAGCTAGTATACAGTATCAAAGTATAGAATTAAAAACAGAAGCGCCTGAACATGAACAGCCTCAAAAAGGACATAGGTCTGCTCGCTTTGGTTTGGAGGGAGGTCGATCGAATGAAAAAAACTCGTTTGGTCGTTTTCAATTTAGATTAGCATTGCATGATTTATTAGATCGCTATGATGGATTCCCTGAATATTCGCAAATTGAATTTTTAAGGACAAGATTAAGATACGATATGAAGCCAAAAAACTTAATCCTTGTAGATGTTGCATTTGTCCGCGTTTTATCTTTATCGCCATGGGTTGATTACCAACGGAATG
>CAZPTV010000202.1:0-4276 GCA_964589335.1 uncultured Bacteriovoracaceae bacterium | reverse complement strand
GTCGTCGCAAGGGTCGTAAGCGTCTCGTACCAGCCGTTGCAGCCAAGTAATTCCTTAAAAATAACAAAGGTTTTCTACTGCCAATGACACCTAAAAAGTTTGGAAATAGCAAAAAGCTTACCAAACGACGGGAGTTTGTCCGTCTATTTGATAAACCACAGAGTCATAAAGGGAGACGTTTTCTTGCTTATTGGAAAGAAAACAATAAAAATCGTTCAAGACTTGGAATTACTTTAAAGGGTAAAACAAATTCAATTTGGCGCAACCGATTAAAAAGATTAATTCGAGAATGGTTTAGAAATCTTGAAGAAGATAAAAATCCGGTTGATATTAACATCGTCATTAATCTTCCCAAAGAACCTGATTTTAGTTATTTAGAAACTCTAAAAAAAGAAATTTATAAATGGAGAACGATAGCTTGATTATAAAGACATTATTTAAATTCTACCGCTTGTTTATCGTTCCAATATTTGTTGGAGTTTTTCAAATACGATGCAGATTTAATGAAAGCTGTAGTCACTACGCTGAAAGAAAAATTAATGAACATGGAGCTTTTAAGGGATCAATATACGGATTGATTCGTTTTTTAAAATGTAATCCTTGGTTTCCAACACAAGAAACGAATAAAGGAGAGATAAGTGGATCGTAATTTTTTTGTAGCAATGGCTTTATGTGCTGGAATTTATTTGGCTTGGAGTAATTATTACGTCAAACAACTTCCACAAACAACACCAGCCCAAACAGTCTCGCAAGATAATCAAACAACAGTCCCATCCGCGACCGCACCGGTAGCGCTTGCAGTGAACACAAATAAACAAAACACCGACCCGGTTAAGAAAGTGATCCTTGGAGACGAACAGTACTCGGTTACAATTAATTCTTTAGGAGGAATTGTAGAAAGTACAAAGTTTAATTATAAAAAAATGCCTTCCGACACCATTGCTGAGCTTATTTCGGGATCCGGAAATTTGTTTTTAGGAACGACATCAAAAGATTGGACATATATTTCAAATATAAACTATCAAACTTTGAAAGTTGGAGAAAAAATAGCAACGCTCACGTTTGAAGACGATAATGTTAAAATTGAAAGACAATATACACTAAAAAACGAAATATATTCATTAGAACACCAACTTAAAATTCACTTCAAAAAAGCAAGACCAGATTATATAACCACAGGAATTCGAACGAAAAAAGAAGTCAAACAAGCTGAAAATGAACGAAGAAATGCTTATTATATTTTAAAATCTGGTACCACGGAATCCCATGCGACTGATAAATTTTTAGAAGGAAAAGAAAATATAAATGAAGGCCGTTGGACTGGAGTTTCTTCTCGATATTTTTTAAGCGCGCTAGTACATCGTGATGACGAAAATTTTCCAGCATTTCAAGGCAAAGAAAATGAAAGCACTGAAACTGAACTAAAGTTAGTTTATAAAACAAAAGCAGACGATTTAAATATTTCGCAAAGATTATTTTACGGACCTAAGGATGTAAGTATTTTAAAAGCTGCCGGATCAAATCTAGAGCTTGGAGTTGATTTTGGTTGGTTTACTTTTCTAGCATACCCTATGCTTTTTTTACTAAAATGGTTTCATGGATTTGTTAATAACTTTGGCATTGCAATTATATTGCTAACGGTTGTTGTGAAAATTATCACGTATCCCCTTACATATAAATCGATGAAGGGCATGAAAAAGATGCAGAAATTTCAACCCCAAATGCAGAAATTAAAAGAAAAATATGCCGATGATAAACAAAAAATGAATCAAGAAATGATGCAGTTAATGAAATCTTCCGGATACAATCCAATGGGTGGCTGCTTTCCAATCCTTATTCAAATGCCAGTTTTTATAGCATTGTATAATGTTTTATACGGAGCAATTGATTTATTTAACCAACCCTTTTTTGGTTGGATTCATGATCTCTCTTTAAAAGATCCATTTTATATTACCCCAATTGCACTTTCGGGATTAATGTTTTTACAACAAAAACTAACTCCACAATCTCCAGGCATGGATCCTAATCAACAAAAAATGATGACTTTCATGCCTCTAATTTTTGGATTTATGATGATGTCTCTGCCAGCAGGGTTAACGCTATATATGCTAGTTAATTCTGTTGTTTCAATTTTACAGACACTGATAATTAATAAAGCATTAGAGTCCGCAGAAGCTGTAAGTGTAGTTTAAAAATGGCAGATTATCTGAGTAATGACACCATTGCTGCAATTGCCACGAGTATGGCTGGTGACGGTGGCGTTGGAATAATTAGAATCTCGGGTAAAGACGCATATTTAATCGCAAAACAAATAACCAAATCAGATAAAAAATTTATACACCGCAAGCTAATTAGAACTAAGTTTCATGATTTAAAGTCTAATTACGAAATCGATGATGGGTTAACGGTTTATTTTAAACAAGGGCATTCTTTTACAGGCGAAGATACAATAGAAATGCATCTACACGGGGGTAGAATAATTTTGCAAAATATTCTATTTCAAATTCTTTCTACCGGTAAAGCTAGGTCGGCGCTTCCTGGGGAGTTTTCGTTTCGAGCATTAAAAAATGGGAAACTAGACCTCACGAGAGCAGAAGCGATTAAGCAAATGATCGATGCAAAATCGCTTTATGAAATAGAAACGATCAGAAACAATATTTCAAATAAGCACCTGGCAGCATACGAAGCACTAAGAGAAAAAATCCATAAAATCTTAATTAAAACAGAGTTATCAATTGATTTTAGTGACCAAGACGTTGAGGTGATTGCACTTGAAGAAATCACAAATGAACTTAATTCTTGTGTTCAGCTTGTAAACGAATTGCTCGAACATTCTAAAAACGCACGTCGCATCGCTAAAGGGATTCGACTTACGATTACCGGTGAACCTAACGCAGGAAAATCTACAATCTTTAATGCTCTCTTGGCAGAAGAAAGAGCGATTGTTTCTGATATTGCCGGAACGACCAGAGATATTATTTCTGAAGAATTACATTTAGGAAAACTTAGGGTTTTATTATTCGACACAGCAGGAATTCGAGATACAAATTATGAAATTGAAAAAGAAGGGATCAAGAAAGCTGAAAAGTTATTAAGAGAATCAGATCAGATCCTTCTAATCATCGATAATCGCTTATCGAATAACGAAATAATAAAACAAATAGAAAAATTTTCTAAATATAACGATCAATTGATTGTAGTTTTTAACAAAATCGATCTGGACAGTACAGATAAGTCAAATTGTTGTGTAGATCTTAAATCTGTAAAAGTAAGTGCAATTAATAAAGAAAGCATTAATCATTTAATTAGCACAATAAAAACTGAACTCGAAAGCAAGGCGCAAATTTCAGGAGATGATTTTTTACCTTCAGAATTTCAATTTCAAATGCTTACAAGAAGCGCCGAAGCCTTGCGTCATGCAAATGAATTAATCCAAAGCACCTCGCTGCGGAGTCCCGAGCTTATTTCTTCGAAATTAAACGAAGCTGCACAGTCAATTTCAGATCTTGTTGGAAAAACCACGCCAGACGATATTCTAAGTCGTATATTTAGTGAGTTTTGTATTGGAAAATAGAAAGTCTTGAAACACGCCAATGCGAGCGTTAAAGTGACTTTTGCAAAACATGAAGGAGAATAAATGTCATTAAGTACGATTGGTGTTATGGGTTCAGGACAAATGGGCTCTGGAATTGCGCAAGTCGCTGCACAAAGCGGGGTTGATGTAATTCTTCAGGATATTTCAGACGTAGCTTTGGTTAGCGCTGTTAAAAGAATCGAACAAAGTTTAAATAAGCTTGTTGAGAAAAAAATCATTACCGAAGAACTTTCTAAAAATACAAAGTCTAGGATTAAAACAACAACAGCGCTTGTTGATTTTTCAAACTGTGATCTTGTAATCGAAGCCGTTACCGAAAACCAAAACATCAAATATGAAATATTTAAAGAACTAGATAAAGTGTGTAAATCGAATACAATTTTAGCTAGTAATACTTCTTCGATTTCAATTACTTCTATTGCAGCACAAACGAAAAGACCTGAAAAAGTTATCGGAATGCACTTTATGAATCCAGTTCCGCTGATGAAGCTGGTTGAATTAATTCGTGGTTTGAAAACAAGCGACGATACTTTTAAAGATGCACAGAGTTTGTCTGAGAAAATGGGAAAAACTTGTGTTGAATCAAAAGATTATTCAGGGTTTATTGTTAATAGAATATTAATGCCTATGATAAACGAAGCTTGTTACGCTCTATATGAGGGACTTGCATCAGCACAAGAT
>CAZPTV010000201.1:0-4291 GCA_964589335.1 uncultured Bacteriovoracaceae bacterium | reverse complement strand
TCATTCAGGTTACTTTCTAATTCTTTAATTATATTTGAAGGTGGTGTTACATTTGGTAGAGATTCAAAAGTTATATTTTTATTATTTATTTTGAATCGGCCTGTTAAATATTTAAAAAAATCCACATTTGAGTAAAGTACTTCAAGTATAGATGTTTCAGATTTTATTTTTGAATTTAAGTTTAGTCTTGCACAATGGGAAAGGATTAATTTTTTTCCATCTGTAACCACTTGAGCACGATCGCCTGTTCTATATCTAAATAGTGGTAAAAGTGGATTTGGATTTAAAGGCGTCAGATAAAGTTCGTCTTGAATGGTCTCATAAAAGTAGAGTTCACTATTTAACTCAAATAACATTGGAAATGTTGTTTTAAATTCAGTTCTCTTTGAAGAGAGTTCAGGTGTTTGAATTCCTATATTTAGACCGATTTCTGATAATCCATAAAATGAAATTGAATTTAAATTCATTTTCTCTGTTGAAAGTAAAAGTTTTTCAGATAATGCGGTTATAAAATTAGATGAAAACCATGCGCCACCGATGATCCATTTAATATTTTCGATGCATTTTGCTTTTAAACCAATTCTAAATATTAAAACTTTAAGTAAATCGGGTTGTGCTATAATTGCAATGTGTTTAAATTTATTTTCAAATTGTGAGATCAGCTGAGGTATTAATTCAGGTCTTGGTCCAATGTCGATACCGATAATATTTGGAGGAAGTTGAATTCCACCCGCATAAGCATTGATGACAAATGTGTTTTTAAAGTCAATTTGAAGATATTTTTCAATCGAATGTGCGAGGGTTTTGAAATAAATCACTTCATTGTCTGAATAAAAAGGTCTAAAAGATAAATTAGTTCGACTGGTCCCAGCTGATAAAATCAAACGTGTTGGTTGAGTTTGCAATTCTTTAGATAAGTTATTCATA
Organism: uncultured Bacteriovoracaceae bacterium; assembly: GCA_964589335.1. GTDB lineage: Bacteria > Bdellovibrionota > UBA1018 > UBA1018 > UBA923 > CAZPTV01. The sequence continues at coordinate 3,364 of CAZPTV010000201.1, read as the reverse complement.
TAAACATCATTCTGAAATATTTCTAGTTTCGATGAGACGGGTATTAGCTTCGAAAAATCAGAATAATTTTGATTGCTTGATTGAAGAAATGAATTGATCCCATCCTTCTGAGATTGAAGAAGGAGGTTATTATTTTTTACTGCTAACATCGCATTGAGTAGACGTTCCTTTTGTAACTCAAAAAGGAGCGAATTATCGCAGTCTGTATATGCCATGGTTTAGCGCGCCTTATAATTTAATCATCGGCATTAAACCATTGATCTTAAATGGTTAATGATAAATCAGACTGAAATGTGTTGAAATGACCAGTGAATCTATTATTTTACGGCAAAATATACCTATATTTTGGCACGCTTGATAAGAATTCGCTTATGATTGAAGTACATTGAGACTGCAAATAAAATTAACTGCGCAGCTACAAAAATTGCCACTGCTTGAGCCCCACCACTAGAAAACCCATACGAATGAAGTCCAGCAGCTAAAATAAAATTAACACCATACCAAGCCATAACGACTAAAAGATATGCAATAGGTGCGGTGGCAAGAATACCAAAATTTCCAACCCATCCCACATAGCGACCATGAAGGATTGCAAGAAATCCTAAGTCCGCAATGAGTGCCCATGTCTCTTTTGGATCCCATCCCCAAAAACGTCCCCAAGAATAATCGGCCCACCAGCCACCAAGAATAATTCCAGTCGTAAGTAAAAATACTCCAAGTTGAATGGCTCTGTAATTTGAATGCGCCATCTCTTTGTATTCTGAGTCTTCAAATGGTTTGTTACGATTGACGATACTTTTGATTAAGCCAGCATTACCAATCAACATAGCAATAGTAAATGCAGCATATGAGATCGTAATAGTTAAAACGTGAATTGTTAGCCAAAAATTATTACGTAATACTGCTACGATTGGATCTAAGTCAGGAGAAAGCACGAGAGGAATGCTTTCTGTGAGCAAGAGTGTTGCGCTAGCCCCCATTAAAAGTAATCCAAAAATAAATGAATTCTGATAAAGAACGAAAAGAAATGTTCCAAAGATTACAACTCCAAACGACATCCAGACCATTGTCCCATACATATTTGTAACGGGTGCAAATCCTGATATGTAAACACGAAGTGCGAATCCAACGAAATGAAGCATTAGTGGAAGCGATAATAGCGTGTAAAGAATTGGTTTTTTAAGCTTTTTATTGGCAAGTCCGGTTAAAATAAATGTTCCGAGTAACATGTATAGAATGCCAGCAAAAAAGAAAAGTTGGGTTTTATTGAAAAATACTTCTGTGGAAGTTTTTTCAAGAAATGGTTTAAACAAATCTGGAACAGCTTGGTTGCGGACTAAACTATTTAAGTCATTGGCAACTAAATTAGTTTTCATTACATCATGGTCTGCAATTGATTTAAAAAGATCTTTAACATTTTCAAAAACGGGTGTGAGTTGAGTATGTTCAGATTTTTTACTTTCTGGACTTAAAATCAAGGCTTCAAAAAATGGTGTTCCATTTTGGATATTTTTTGCAAACCAATATTGTTGAAATGCCTCAAGAATGTTTTTTTCTTCAGGTGAAATTGATTTTGAATTTTTTTCCTGTTTTTCTACAAGCGGTCTTGCCAGTTGTTCGAGTGGTGAGGTCTCGAGTTGTTTGATTGAAAAATATCTTTTATTTTTTGTATGACCCAGTTTTACACGAAGTAGCGGGTCGCGTACATTGATTAACTCAACTTGATCTGCGCCAGCAGTAACAATCAATGCAAAGTAGGTTTGAATAGGATTTAATCCTTCGAAACGATATTTTCCAGATAAAAATAGAATAGATTCTCTAGCAAAGGTATCAAATGGTTTGATTCTACCATGGTCTTGAACTGGAATTTGTGCAATTGCATCAGTCGCAATAGATTTTGCGTTGTATTTAAATTGTGAAAGTGCATCTGTGGAATTTAAATTCGTATTTTCTTGAGCATATGCATTAATAAAAACACTAAATAATAAAAGAAAAAATATTCTTGAAATCATGTAGATTTCCTTTCGTTCCAGTTTCTGTAAACGCGACTTCTCATTAATGTAAAAATAACAATGCCAGCACAGAGGATAATTGCGCCGATATATTTTATTGTTCTACCCGGATCTCGGTTGACAGAAAGTATCGTAGCAGGAGGCTGCCCCGGCTCCATTTCATAACTCGCTTGATAGAGTACAAATCCTTCATGATGGAGAGGTTCATTCATTTTAATATCAATGGGGGCAGATGTTCCGTTAATTTTTACACGACTTTCATAACTCATTGGAGTTGATGTTCCAGGGTAGTCGACTTTACTAAATTTTTCTAATTGAAGTTCAAAAGGTAGATCGATTGTGTCTACTCCATAATATATTTCAATTGTATCTGAGCCGTTCGATAGGCTCTGTGCTTCACCTTCAACAAGCCATACTTTCTGTCCGGATGGATCGCGTAGTGATCTTATTTGAATAGCACTTGGGGGAGAAGGCATTTTGGGAACAAGGTCTACAGGAACAATATCAGTGCTTGTCGATGCGTTTGGAATTATTTTTAACGGAGTAATTTTCATTCCCATCCAAGGTGTGGTTAGTTCTTCACCGATTTGTTTAATTTCTTTGGCGAGTAATTTATTTTCTTTATATAATTCAATTTGCACCTTAGAAGTGTCATTTGGAAGTAAATGAAATTCGATTGTATTTGCACTTCTATCAAAGTTTTGAGTATGACCTGATGTCATTGAAGGGGATTCATTATTTAAATGATTATTTGAATCTTCTGTTTTGTTTTCTGAAGTATTTTCTGTGGTAACAACACCGCCAGCTGAATGATATTCAAACTTAAGTCCAAAGGTACCGTTTTGATTTAAAGTGAAAGCTGGGAATTTTTCAAAGTTTACTTCGCGAATCGTTTGAGCCCCTTTTGTAAGAGAAAGCTCAATTGCTGGATTCGAGCCAGGAGCACCTACGTCGACAAGCTTACCTCCTGAAACTTGAGCGCCATTATATTCTTTTGTATAACTAATGCTTACACCATTAACTGTGATTGGTGATTTTTTTAATTCGCTGATTTTTATTTCTTTTATAATTGAATTTTCGTTTTTAATAATTAATTTTGAGATTCCTGAGGTTGCCTTTGCTGTTGGTATTTTAGCCGGTTTTTGTTGGGTTTCTTTTGAAGGCTTTGCTTTAAATGCGCTACTAATAATGCGAAGCTTTGCGGGTCCCATTTGTAATTCAGGTTGATTTTTTGAGTGCAAAGTTTGAGTCACATTAAAAAACTGACTTTGTAGCTTGAATTCGATCGCGGTTCCTGAACCTGTTTCTGCGGACTCAACATAGCCTTGAGATGCGCTGACAAAAGGAAGTAC
>CAZPTV010000200.1:0-4296 GCA_964589335.1 uncultured Bacteriovoracaceae bacterium | reverse complement strand
TCTTTGCATACTTTCTTTTCTTTTTTCAGAAACGTGGCGTCATTATCATTACCGTTATCACTTTTATTTTCATATTTGGTTTTTCAAATTGGAGGGGGCCCAACTCAAATAGAAGAGCTAAAAAATGGGAATCGTGTTGTCAGCCAGTTAATTAGGGAAAAAGGTTTAAATAAGTGTTTTATTTGTATGCCCGACGGAAGAAAACAAGTACGTTTATTGAGCTCAAGAACTACTGAAGAAAATAAGGATTTTAATAAAGTTATAAGAGGTGACGTATTGATGAAGCTAGAATGTTCTGAAAAAGGAGATGTGCTTCGTTTTGAAAAATACTCTAAATAATTAAATTTTTATTGTTCTGTAGAAACTTCGATTAAATCACCAATCATAACACTGTCAAAACCTGCAATGGGTGTTTTATCTTTTTCATAGAATTTTACTAATCGAGCAATGCTTAATCCTTTATCAACGTGAATGAGTTTTAAGCGTGCAACTTTAACAGGGGTATCCCCAATCATTCGATTGTTTAAATTGTCATAGGCATTCATTTTTCTTTTAGCATCAATGTAGACGCCATTTTTTAATCCGTTGTTTGTGCCAGCGTTAATATAAAAATCTTTATAAGGGGGTTCGCCTTGCTTTAATGGAACCTCTCGAATAACTGAAGTGACTATAAAATCTGCGCCGATAGCCTTTCCGGTTGTGAAAAGAATTGTGCTGAGAAATCCAAATATAAATAGTGCTAATTTTGGTTTCAAATTTTTAACCTTCATACAGCGCCCCTCCTTAGGTCGGTTGCCATTTAGACAACGTTGCTGTGTAAGAAGTAACTCCGTTGGATGTTCATTCTTACATAAAGCTATTCGGTCACTCATATTAAAACTTGAAAAACGTGACCGGTCATAATGACTCTGGGAGGCTAAGCTAGGAAAAAATTGCCGTTCTTTAAAGCATCAATGCATTGACGACGATAAGTGTGTGATGATCAAAGATTTAAAGAAGAACATATATCTTCATATATTAAATCGACCTGACCCTGAAAACGCAGAAGTCATTGCTCATGTTTCAGAGGCAGTAGACCGTTTTCCAAAAGTTTGTTCTTTTTCAGAGGATTACCAAAAGCTTTATAAGCAAGTTGTTGTCGGTGTTATTCAAAAAATGTTAATGGATCCAGTTTTAAATAAATTAATTACAAAAATGTCTAAGGACTATCAATTTCTATTTGAGCATAGTTTGCTGACATCGGTTTGGTCGATGATAATTGCAAGTGGATTTTCAGAGCGACATCACAAAGTTAATGAAGAAATGGTAGAAGTTTGCATCTACGGTGCAATTCTACATGATATTGGTCTAACGACGTTTCCAGATGAAGTGATCTATGCTGAACGTGAGTTTGATTTAAAACACCATCCAAAACTTAGTCTAAAAATGGTTGAGTCCGTTTCATGGTTAAAAGATGAGGTTCGATTTGTAATTTTACAACATCACGAAAGTGTTAATGGATCCGGATATCCGGACCGAATGACCAATGAAATGATTTTTTTCCCTGCAAAGATTGTAGGATTAGCAGATGCATTTGTAGAATTAATTCACAAGAGAAATCCAGATCATGCTCTCAACGCTAGGCAAGCGTTTGCAGTTTTAAGTCGAGATGGAATGAAATTTGATTTTACACTACTTATGATTTTGTCTGATCTTATAAAAAAACATGAGGCGCCTGAGTCTAGTAAAATAGAAACAGACGCCATCGAAGAAAAAAGTATATAAATTAAAAACTTCTTTCAGTTTCAATATATTTATATTTATTTGTAATCAATTCTGCAGTGTGAAATGCAGGAACCCATGGCTGTACTAATCGATATTCATTTTCATAAATACCATAGGCCCAAGGGGTTTCTTCTTGAATAATTTCTTCAAGCTTACAAATTAATTCAGACCGTACTTTTCCAGAAGGAAGTGCTGCCATCTTCTCGAAAAGTTTATTGTATTCAGGGTTATCAAAGTTTGCATCGTTTGGCCCTGGAGACTTGTTGGGTCCATAAAGAAGTTGGTAATTGTTCTCAGCGTCTGGATAATCCATACCCCAGCCGCCTTTACTGATTTGTAATGCACCTTTGTTCATTTTATCTAAGAAAGCAGGAAAAGTATTAGTATTGATTTCGAGCTCAATTCCTATAGCCTTCATACAAATTTGAATAAATTCTGCTAATTGACGTTCGGTCAGGTCTGCGCCTCGCGTATCCCACATTAGTTTAGGCAACCCCTTTCCACCTGGAAACCCAGCTTTCTCCATTAATTTTTTGGCTCTTTCTACGTCAAATGCCCAACGATATGGTTTTCCACAGCGATCAAGAACGCTCGGTGGACTGATTTCGTTTTGCGTAGATCCTCGACCATTTTTAAATTTTTTCAACCACTCTTGAGCGGGAAGTGCAGAAGCGATCGCTTGTCGTAAATATTTATTTGTTCCGACAATTTTGTCTTTCATATTAAAGGTGACATACCAAAATGTGTACGACGGTTCGATGCTTACGCGAATGTTTTTTGCTGCAAGTTCGTCAGAAACTTCTGTGTCGCTTTTCAATGCTGTTGCAAAATTATCTTTTGGAATTGGAATGAAGTCAAAATTACCACTCATAAATCCAAGCCAGCGTGGTTGGTCTTCTTTAACGACATTAAATTCAATCGCATCAGAGAGAGGTAATTGTTTACCTGAGTATTTTGCAAGTGCCGCATATTTTGAACCAAGCTTACTTGCATCTGGAAATGTATCGTTTCGGTAGTTGGTGTTTTTTTCTAATACAATTCTAGATTGCGGATTCCAACTTTGAACTTTAAATGGACCTGTGCCGACTGGATGATTCACAAAGTCTCTACCATATTTTGTTACAGCTTCTCTTGGGACTGGAGAAGTAAAGTGCATCGCGAGAATATAGATTAATTGTGGGTATGGTTTAATCAGTTTAATTTGTACTGTGTAGTCATCAATTTTTTTGAAACCCTCAACGTCCTCTTTCATTATTTCTTCTGCAGATTTACCTTTACCAAATTTATTTTGAAAATCATTTATACCTTTTACTTTATTGTCCCATACCCAAAATGCTTGCGACTCATTTGCTGGATCTGCGTGGCGCTTCCAGGAGTAAATAAAATCATCAGCAGTAACGGTACGGCCTTTGCCTCCTTCAAAACATGCATCATCATGAAATTTAATGTCTTTACGAAACTCAAGGGTATAAGTGAGTCCATCTTTAGAAACTTGAGGCATCTTTGATGCTAGGTTTGGAATGAGTTCAAGTTTTTCTGAAAAATAATTGTACTGAAGAACGCCTTCATAGATATTATCAATGACTTCAATTGATACAGAATCATACGAATTCGTAGGATCTGAAGTTTTCACTGCATCTTTAAGCATTAATTTTAATACTTTTCCTTTCACAGAGCTTGCAGCAGATGAAGTGGTTGAACTTTGATCTTTGTTTGATTTTGTACATCCTACGAAGATCGACAATAAAATTAAAATGGTAGTTTTTGTTTTCATGTAAAACAATAAAACGGATTTTTCATACAATGACAAGATGTGAATTAAAAAAAGTTTATTAATTACAATATCTTAGGGCAGATCATTTTCGTGAATTATTTTCACGATCGGTTTCGTAATGACCCCAGAGTTGATTAAATTTTAAACAGTGCTTTTAATTTTTTAGACGGTTTTATTAACCCCGCTCTAAAATCGAGAGCTTCTTTGCGTGTTTGATTTAAATAAAAATTCAACTTTACTAATAATCCAAACTCATCGCTTAGTTCAAAGCCAGTAATGACAAAGCCAAGTTTTAGTTTAGCAATTATGACAGAGTTATTAGTCGAAACGTGTGTAGAATAAATATTTTGAAATCCAAGTTTCTTTGCTTCAATTAGGGTCAGTTTCACAAGTTTTGTATAAATTCCATTTCTTCGATATTTTGGAAATACCGCTGAATTCATCATGTAGAGATCGGCGACTTTGGTTTGATTAGAAGAGCTCCAACCAATTATGTTACCGGCGGTGTCATATGCAACAAAATGAATTTGGAATCGATCCTTTACTCCATTGCGCAAAGTTTCAAATTTTGACTTCTCACTTTTTGTGCGTACATCGAATGCCGAAAAGGAAAGTGTATTCTTAAATATTTTTCCCCTGTATTTTTTAAAGAGTGGATAAAATTCCTCTGAATTTAATTTTTTAATAATAATTTTAGATTTCATATTGGTTATTTAAATTTAATAAATATTTTATTTTAAAGCAATCAAATGGAATGG
>CAZPTV010000199.1:0-4318 GCA_964589335.1 uncultured Bacteriovoracaceae bacterium | reverse complement strand
CTCATTTTTTACCCGGCCTTCTAACTCAGGCGTTAATCGCATCCTCTCTTTTTGCATTATTTCAAGAAATTGACCTAAGAACCTATAGCGATCTCCACTCTGAAGATGAGTACGATCTGAATAAGGGGTTTGAATAATGTCATTTCTTGGTCAAGACGAGCAAATACGGGAATTTCAATTTCGATTTCGATACCTTTATATTTGGCTCTCGATAGCATTTGGAATTATTCTATCACGCCTCTGGTATTTACAAATTTATCAAGGTGAAACTTTTCGTAAATATTCCGAAGAAAATAGAATCAAACGAGTGAAAATTAAGTCACCTCGAGGAATGATTTTTGATCGCAATCGCAAGTTAATCATCGATAATCGTCCTGCATTCGATTTAGAAATCACACCCGATGAATTATATGCAAATAAAAGTTACAAAGAAATCATTTCTAAAATTTCTAAAATCATCAACATGAAAGAAACAGAAATCAATGCAATCCTCGACGCTGCAAAGGGATTACCAAAGTTTTTACCCGTCAGTATTAAACAAGACTTATCCAGAGAAGAAGTCGCGATTCTTGAATCACATAAACTCGACCTCTCTGGTGCAAACATTCAAATCGATATTAAAAGAACGAATTTATATCAAGGTCTTGCTTCTCATCTGATGGGATACATTGGTGAAGTGAGCATGACCGAATTGCCAAAGTTAAATAAACAAATCAGCACCGACGGTATTCCTTACAAAATGGGGGACGACACTGGGAAAGCAGGAATTGAATTTAAGTGGGAACAATACTTACGCGGAATCGATGGCGAAGATTATATGGAAGTCGATGCTTATGGACACCGCCGCAAAACTGCATCAGGTGTTACAGAAGCTCTCAAAGACAAGCCGAGTGTCCCCGGAAAAAATCTAATTTTAACTATTGATCAAGATTTACAGTTAGCCGCAGTAGGTGCAATGAAGAAAATTTTTGCGGAAAAAACAATCGGTGCTTTAGTCGCGCTAAATCCCAAGAATGGAGAAATTTTAGCAGCCGTCAGCCAACCAAGTTATGATCCTACAGAATTTTCTCGTGGTATTTCTTCGCAACGATGGAATGAATTAGTAAACAATGAATTTCGACCACTTCGTGATAAAACAATTCAAGACCATTACTCACCTGGATCTACCTTTAAAGCGATCACTGCAATTGCAGGTTTAGAAGAAGGGATCGTCGATGAACACACTCCGGTGAGTTGCACAGGGAGCTTACCGTTTGGTAGCCATACATTTCACTGCTGGAAAAAAGCAGGTCACGGCACTATTTCAATGGTTCAAGCCCTTGCACAATCTTGTGACGTATATTTTTATAAACTCGGAATGAAACTTGGAATTGATAATATTGCTAAGTACGCAAAAATGCTCGGCATGGGAAAACGTACTGGGATTAATCTTTCGCATGAAGAATCTGGACTGATTCCAACAGAAGCTTGGAAAAAACAAAGATTCAATCAAGAGTGGAGTCCGGGTGAAACTTTATCCTGCGCAATCGGACAAAGCTATGTGCTCACGACGATGCTCCAGCTTGCCAATGCCTATGCAGCCATTGGTACTGGTGGCACTATTTGGAAACCCTTTTATGTAAAGCAAGTTGAAAGCCCTGAAGGTAGAATTCTTTCTGAAAACAATCCTGAAATGATGAATCAAGTGACAATAAGTAAAAAAACATTGGATATTGTACACCGAGGATTAAATGCAGTTGTCAATGACCCACATGGGACTACTTATTCTAAACGAATTCCTGGATTCGATATCGCAGGAAAAACTGGATCGACTCAAGTGATCGGTTTATCTGCTGCTAAATTAAGATCAACAAAATGTGAAAATATGCCATTCAATGTTCGGGACAATGGACTTTTTGCAGCCTTTGCTCCACCAGATGATCCACAAATTGCAGTTGCGGTGATTACTGAACATTCATGTCATGGTGCAAGTGGTGCAGCTCCAATCGCACTCGAAGTCATTAAAACATATTTACAAAAATACATGCCCGAAAAATACGGTGAGGAAGTGATTAAATTAAAACTAGAGGCAGAAAAGAAAAATAAAAAACTTAATAAAGTGGCTGTCCCAGTAGAAGCCGCAGGTGATTAGGACATAAAGATGGAAGAAGAAAATTTTAAAAAATTTGATTGGAGTATGATTCTGATTATGTTTGCCATCTTTACGATTGGCTATCTCAATCTATACTCTGCTACGTTTTCAGAAACTGTTTCCGGCTCTCTAACTTATTATAAAAGTCAATTACTCTGGTTTGGTATTGGCTGCGCCTGTTCAGTCGTTATTATTTTATTACATTATAAATTATTATCACGCTTTGCTTATCTAATTTATTTTTCAAATGTATTACTTTTAATTTTAGTTTTAATTGTCGGAAAATCTTCTCTCGGAGGTCAGCGCTGGATTGGATTTGGACCGATTCGACTGCAGCCCTCAGAATTTATGAAATTAGCTGCTGTAATATTAATGGCAAAATATTTTGAAACCGAACGCAGCTCAGGTCCCTATCGCTTGCGTGATCTTTGGCTACCCTTTAGTTTAATATTAATTCCAGCATTTCTCATTATACTTCAGCCCGATCTGGGAACTGCTATGATTATTCTTTTAACCTTTGTTTCTTTGATGCTTTTCATCCGAATTAACAGAAAAACAATCATAATGATTGCACTGCTTGGTATTATTACAGCTCCACTAATTTATAAATACGGTTTAAAAGAGTATCAACAAAGACGTATCGTGACTTTTATCAATCCAATGTCAGATCCTAAAGGGTCTGGGTATAATTCAATTCAATCGATGATTGCAATCGGTTCAGGTAAAATTCTTGGAAAAGGCTATAAAAAAGGTACTCAATCACAATTAAATTTTTTACCAGAACACCATACTGACTTTATATTTGCTGTTTTTAGCGAAGAACATGGCTTTTTAGGTGCTCTTGTTTTGATTACACTTTACTTAATTTTCTTTTTGACTGGACTAAATATAGCTTATGTCTCGCACGATAAGTTTGGAACCATACTCGCCCTGGGTATATTGTTGATCTTTTTCTGGCATGTTGTAATTAATGTTGGAATGGTTTGCGGAATATTGCCTATCGTTGGTGTTCCTCTTCCATTTATGAGTTACGGTGGCTCATCATTAATCATGTCAGTACTGTGTGTTGCTATACTTACAAATATCAGTAATAAACGCTTCATGTTCTAGTCTTTTTGAATTAGAATAAGCTGAGGAGAATATATAAAAATGAAGAAATCACTATCCGTCATTTTAATTCTATCTGTAATGCTCACATTTCTTTCTGGTTGTTTTGGAAAAGAATCTGAGAAAAAAATAGCTGAACTCGAAGCTGCGTTGGCTGAAAGTCAGAAAAAAATGAGTGACATTGAAATGAGTCAAAACAAGCAACATAAAGATATTCAAGACATTAAGAATCTCTGTATTCGCTTTGGTGATATCTTGGATGAATTTAAAAAATCAGCTTCCGCAAGACAAAGCCATGCGACTCCTGCTCCTGCGGCAAACTCAAAGGCAAGTGCAAAAAAGCCTTCAAAATCAGCTAAAAAGTCGCGATAATTTATATAAAACTGAGACAACTTGTCACTGGCTTTTTGACGTGGTAATGAGTGCCTGTGTTACATACAATTTGGCAACCACCATCAGTCATCAATCATAGTACTCCAACCTGGAAAAATGAATTCTGGTATGGTTACTCTGATTATTTAAAAGAAATCTTTGGTGAAAAAGTTTATAAAGTTACCCTTTCAGCGGGGTTTACATGCCCTACTCGAGATGGAACGAGAGGAACAGAAGGTTGTTTTTTTTGCGATGAAAGAGGATCTGCTTCATTTTTTGGAACAGAAAAGGCTGCATACGCAATTCGAGAACAACTATCTGCAAATATTCCACGTATCAGAGAACGTTTTGGTGCTAAAAAATTTTTGGCCTATTTTCAGTCATTTACTAATACGTATGGTCCGATTAAATATTTACAAGAAGTCTATGATGGAGCCATTAATTTTCCTGATGTTGTTGGGATGGCGATTGGAACTAGACCCGACTGCGTACCCAACGAAGTCCTCTCTTTATTAAATCAATACGGTCGCAATCGATATGTTAGCTTAGAATTGGGACTTCAATCTTTTATTGATGAATCCTTAAATTTCTACGGGCGCGGGCATACCGTTGCTGAATGATTTGATGCGATTGAACGAGCAAATAAATTTTCGAATTTACATCTAAATATCCATTTAATGTTTGGTTCAGAAAATGAAATGAAGCTAT
>CAZPTV010000198.1:0-4325 GCA_964589335.1 uncultured Bacteriovoracaceae bacterium | reverse complement strand
CTAGATTGCCACCGAGTAGACAACTGCCTCTTGAGGATGGATCAGGTGGATAATATAGGCCAAGTTCTTCTACTGCATTTTGAAAGATTTCGTTTATTACCCCAGGTTCCACTACAGCCATTAAATTTTTTACATCGATTTCAATAATACGATTCATTTTTTCTAAAGAAAGGACGATGCCACCGTGTATGGGCAAAGCGGCTCCTGAAAGGCCGGTTCCAGCTCCTCTAGGAGTGACAGGAAAATCATTTTCATACGCATATTTCAAAACTTTAGAGACTTCTTCAGTGTTTTTCGCGAGTACTACGCAGGACGGTGCAAATCTTAAATCTTCTGTAAAGTCATGAGAATATTTTTCAATCGCTTCTTCATCCCATAAAACAGAAGAAGCCCCAATCATCGATTGGAGCTTCTTGAAATGACTTTCGTTCATTTTTTTAAATTTTAAATTCATAATTACATTCGAGGAAGCGTAACTCCTGTTTGCGATTGGTATTTTCCATGTTTATCTTTATATGAAACTTCACATTGTTCATCGCTTTCAAAAAACAATACTTGCGCGATTCCTTCATTTGAATAAATTTTTGCAGGCAATGGAGTGGTGTTTGAAATTTCTAAAGTAACAATGCCTTCCCATTCTGGTTCAAATGGAGTGACGTTAACAATTATTCCACATCTTGCATATGTGCTTTTGCCTAAACAAATTGTTAAAACATTTCTTGGAATTCGAAAATATTCCACTGTCCTTGCTAGTGCAAAAGAATTTGGAGGAACAATACAGACATCGCCCTTGTAAGTTACAAATGAATTTGGATCGAATTTTTTTGGATCAATAACAGTAGTATTAATGTTTGTGAAAATTTTGTATTCATCCGCAACTCGAATGTCGTAACCATAGGAGGATACTCCATAGCTGATCAAATTACTGTCTGTACCACCTTTACGAACCTGACGTGGTTCAAATGGTTCGATCATGCGGTGTTCTAGTGCCATTCGAGTAATCCATTTGTCTGATTTTATCGACATTTTCGCCCCTTTTTTAGTTTATTGATTCAAGTCAAAAAATTTATTTTTTCAAGTAGCTTGAATCTTTTAATATCAACGATACACTTTTTACCTAGTACTACTAAGAGTCTTATCAAAAACCAAAGGTCATACGCAAGATGCGAATGTTGGTGCGAGAAAAAAAGTAAGCCTCAAAACAAGTAGTGCATCATGGAGGATCTAATATGAAACGGAGTTCAATAGTAATCGCTCTTACGGTGCTTGCAACCAGCGCCTATGGCTCATCAAAGAGTATTTTGCCACTTTTTAAAGAAGGCGAAGTAGTCGTAAAATTAAAAAATCAAATTGGAATTGAAAGCACAGAACAAACACATAAATTGTTCACAGAACTTTCAAATCGATTCGACGTAAGCGTAAAAAACTTTGATACTGATCAAGAGCTACTTACCGTAAAAGTGAATAGCCAAAATTCAATGAATGAAATTTTAGAAGTAGTTTCTAAAAATGATTCAGTTGAATATGCAGAACCAAATTTTATTTACAGACACTTTGAGTACTCAGAGACAGATCCTCAGCCTGTAATTCCAAGTGATCCTAATTTTAAACTTGATTGGGGTATTTTTAATACAGGACAAAACGATGCAAGCGGGCAAGCAGGTCTTGTTGGAAGTGACGTTGGAGCAACAAAAGCATGGAACCTTTCAAAAGGTAGCTCTGATGTATCAGTGGCTGTCATTGATACAGGAGTGGATTATACTCATGAAGAGTTGAAAGATAATATTTTTATAAACACAGGTGAAATTGCCGGCAATGGTAAGGACGACGATGGCAATGGTTTTATAGACGATGTTCATGGTTGGAATTTTGCTGGTAAAAACAACGATCCAATGGATGATAATAAGCACGGAACACACTGTTCAGGTACTATTGGTGCAAAAGGTGATAACGGAATTGGAACAGCTGGTGTTACATGGAATGTGAAAATTCTTCCAATTAAATTCTTGACTGGTTCAGGTTCAGGCACATTAGCAGATGCTGTTGAAGCAATTAAATATGCTACAAAAATGGGCGTAAAATTGATGAGCAATTCCTGGGGCGGTGGCGGCTTTTCGCAAACGATGTTTGATGCAATCAAAGCTGCTGAAACGAAGGGAATCTTATTTGTTGCTGCTGCAGGGAATGAGACAAATAACAATGATACTAAAGCAACTTATCCTTCTGGATATAAATTAGAAAATGTAATTTCAGTTGCTGCGATCGACAATCGCGACAATCTAGCAACGTTTTCTAATTATGGTCAAAAGACAGTTCATATTGCAGCCCCCGGTGTAAAAATCTATTCAACTGTGCCAATGAGTATGGGTGGGTATGCTACATTCAGTGGTACAAGTATGGCATGTCCGCATGTTTCTGGAGCAGCTGCACTTCTTTGGAGTACAAACAAAGATTGGACTTATAAACAAATCAAAGACAGATTGCTCATGACCAAGGACCCTGTTGCAGGTCTTAAGTCAAAAACATATGCAGGTGGACGTGTTAACGTTTACAATGCAATGATGAATAATATGAAAGAGCCTTGGAATCCTCCTTCGGGTGGCAATTCAGGTGGAAATGGTGGAAGCAATCCTCCTCCAAAAAGCATAAACTGATAGAAAGGTCTTACAGAGGTGTTGAAACTAATTCTTACAGCATCTCTGATTATTTTATTCATAACTACATTTACCGGCGCTCAGGACTCTGTCAGTCCAGCGCCGGTTTCAGTTTCTGATGATCCAAATTCTGTTCCCAATCCTAAACCCTCAAACTTTGATCGATTAAACGAACAAGCAAAAGCTCGAAAAATATTTTATCGCAATCAAGCGAGTGCAAGGCGTACTCTAAGAGATCGTCAAAAAAATGAAATGGATGAATTACTCAAGCAACATCGAAGTTCAAGAGCTAAATTTATTAGTGCGAAACATTCTCCAGAAGAACGGAAAAAATTTTATTTAAATCAAAGACATGAAATGAATGACTTAAAAGACAAGCAAGAAAATGAGAAAAAAGCATTAACACGCCAACTTGCAAAACAAGCACTTGCGTTTGATAGACAACAGAAAAAAGAAATGAAAGAAAAAAATTAAGGTCCAACCTCGTTGGCATCAAAAGCTTGAAGTGCGGCTAAATCACAGCCTTGGCCTATGGGTGGTGCTTCTTGAGTAATACATTTAGTTCCATTCAGCGGACAATTAATTCTAACGTGTACATGATCAGAATGATTTTCCCAAACTCTAAGTCTTCTTAATGTTTCGGCTTGAGAATCAAATTCATTTTTAGATTTTGCATAATCACAGAGTTTTTTCTTAATTGCTATATCAACAAATAATCGATTCACTTGTTGCGTTGCCACGAGTTGCTTCATCAGGATCCAGTTTCGTTCAACATCAAATAATTTTGTAACCGAACCATTGCTTACAAAACTGATCGCAAACCCATTCGTTGCTTTATCTTGCTCTTGATAATCTGTGCGGTAATAAGCTATGTCAGCATCTAGACCATTTTGATGACTGAGATGTAGACCAATAGAGCCACCATGTTCATTACTCATATCTCCGATCTGCAAGCGCTCACCTTTGGGAAATAAATCACGAATTTTGTTGGCAACCGATTCAATAAGATCATGCATTTGAAGTGATGAAAAAGCGCGGTCTCGCCATAAAAATAACTTAATAAAACCTGGTCCTTCAACAGTGAGTTCGTTTGGAAATTCTAGAGTTCCCTTAGAATAAAATCCGATGGCTTGTTCGTTATTCGTTTTAGGATCTGTTGGATTCTCATTTCTTTGGCTCGTCGGTGTGGGCGATATTGGATTTAATTCATTTCCAATTAATTCATGCGATTGATTACATCCAACCGAAAGTATTGAAACGAATAATAAAATAAATTTAATCATTTCCTGCTACCTCTCTCTCTTCCGTAAGGTGCTGGTCGTTTTGATATTATATAGGGATATAAAAATTGAGTAAGGAGGTAAAAAATACCTAGAATTTGAGATTATTCAGTTTGATTGAAAGATTAAGGATTTGTCGAAAGTTCTGTTAAAAGATCTAATAATGTAGGTTTTTGCTCTAAAAACTGATTGCTGTATCGATCGAAAATACCTGCACTCCGAATTAGGTTTTCAGTTTGTTCTTGCAAACCAATGAGATAGACTTTTTTATTTAATTTATAAACATTAGAATATCATCTAAATCATATCTGTGATTTTACCAATAAATTTCTATATAAATAAAGTAAGTCTAATATTGCTATTTTTAGGACATAAAATAAAAATTTGTTAA
>CAZPTV010000197.1:0-4334 GCA_964589335.1 uncultured Bacteriovoracaceae bacterium | reverse complement strand
CAAATGATTGGAGATCTAAGCTTTATGACAACGATAGATGGAAAGGTTGCTTCAGAGCTTCATAAGCAAATTTATGGAAATTTAAATGGTACAGACTATAAAACATTTTTTGAAAGCAGAGTGCTCTCTGTTGGAAAAAACGGATGTGGATCTGCGAATGCGGTTGCCTGTGTAATTCCTATGATGAATCACAACAAAATGTTTATTACAGATAATTATATTAAATTTAGTCATCCGCAAATTGCTCGTCTAATGGTTGTGTATCATGAAGCAAGACATACAGAAATTAACAAAGGATTTTGGAGCCATGCTACTTGCCCCACACCATTTAAAGACCCAAGCGGAAATGATATGAAATCAATTTGGACCGGAGCAATGCTTGCCGGAGAGCCCGCTTGTGATGTTACTCCGCTCGGCTCTTACGGATCATCTACGATTATGTTGAAAAACATTTCAAAGAACTGTTCAAATTGTTCTGAAAAAGTAAAAATGGATGCCGGAATTTATGCCGACAATCAATTTGGAAGAATAACAGATAAAGCAGCTAGAGATAAAATGCTCGCTGATATTTTTAGTAACTAAAATGAAAAAACAAAATGCCGCAATTCTGGGAATCGTCCTGTTTGCGGCATTTTTTTATTTAATCTATAGATTTAAATCACTCACAGACAATAAGCATCCAGAAGTCACAAACAAAAATCAACAATCACAAATCCAAATTCAGGATAATTTAAAAACGAGCATTAATGATATAGACCAGACGGCACACGTTACCGAGAAAGAGCTATCGTCGGAAAACCAAGAGAAAATAAATATTTTAGATGAAATATTAGTTTCAAAAAATGATAATGATTCTCGCATCGACACACGACTCAACAAACTTGATCGTGAAATTAAATTATATTTAACAAAACGCTATTCGAAATTAAAAAAAGAACTACGCAATGAAAAAGGAACGATTGTTTTTTTAATCGGCAGATCATTGACTGCGGCAGAAGATGTTCGATTTCTAAAAGAAGTAT
Source organism: uncultured Bacteriovoracaceae bacterium (assembly GCA_964589335.1). Taxonomy (GTDB): domain Bacteria; phylum Bdellovibrionota; class UBA1018; order UBA1018; family UBA923; genus CAZPTV01. The sequence goes on along the minus strand of CAZPTV010000197.1, from coordinate 3,312 downwards.
TGAATGAATCACCGTGTTTATCAATGAGTGACTGTGGAATTGATATTAAAACAGACTCAGGCACCGAAGAACATGCGAGCGCAGGAATTGAAGTTTCTCTAAACTATCCACAGATGGTAGCCTTGCAGTCCATAGAGAATTATTATGAAAAAAACAAACCCATTCAGGATAAAACAATTAAATCAGAGATTCTAGATGCACTCGAAAGTGCAGTAAAATCAAACGTGAATATTGTTTCTAAAAAAGCCAAAGATATTTTAATCAAAATTAAAGATAACTCTTAAGATATCGCCCTGTGTGTGATGATTTTTGCTTTGCGACTTCTTCTGGTGTGCCTTGTGCAATGATTTTTCCGCCCCCAATGCCGCCTTCTGGGCCTAAGTCTAAAATATAATCAGCATTTTTAATAATATCTAAATTATGTTCGATTACAATTACTGTGTTTCCATTATCAACCAAACGGTGAAGCAATTCGATTAACTTTCGAATATCGTCAAAATGAAGACCCGTCGATGGTTCATCAAGAATATATAGAGTTTTTCCGGTTGCGCGCTTTGATAGTTCACGCGCAAGCTTCATTCGCTGAGCCTCACCACCAGAGAGAGTGGTAGCGCTCTGACCTAATGTAATATAACCAAGGCCAACGTCTTTTAATGTAGAAAGCTTTTGAAATAAATTTGGTACATTTTTGAATAACTCAGCTGCTTCGTCGATGGTTAGGTCGAGTACTTGCGAAATCGAACACCCTTTGTACTTTATCGAGAGCGTTTCAAAATTGAAACGACGACCATCACACTCATCGCAACGAACATAGATGTCTGAAAGAAAGTGCATTTCAATTTTAGCCATTCCAGCGCCTTGACATTTTTCACACCGTCCGCCCTTGACGTTAAATGAAAATCTTCCGGGTTTAAATCCACGAACTTTTGCTTCTGGAATACTAGAAAAAAGATCACGAACAATTGTATAAAGTCCCGTATACGTTGCTGGGTTGCTGCGTGGAGTTCTACCGATAGGCGACTGATCAATGTCAATGACCTTATCGATTTTGTCTATTCCAGAAATAGCTTTAAATGAAACTTTGGGTGCCTTAGAACCATGTAAGTGATGCATGGTTAGTGGATAAAGAGTGTCGAGGATTAGTGTAGATTTTCCCGAGCCAGAAACACCAGTGACACAAATAAATTTCGACAGAGGTATTTTAACATCTAAGTTATTTAAGTTATTATGTGTAACCCCATTTAAAGAAATAAAATCAGCGTTTAAATAATTTCTTCTTGTTTTTGGTACCGGAATTTTAGCAGTACCCGCTAAGTATTTACCCGTTAAAGAGTTTGGACTAGAAATAATATCTGAAACAGAACCCTCTGCAACGATGGAGCCACCTAAGATGCCAGCCCCTGGCCCTAAATCGACAATATGGTTTGCTTTTTTCATGGTATCAAAGTCATGTTCAACGACAAGCACTGTATTTCCATTGTCTTTAAGACGAACAAGAGTTTCTAAAAGACGGTCGTTGTCTCTTTGATGGAGTCCGATGCTGGGTTCATCAAGTATATATGTAACACCCGTTAAAGATGAGCCAATTTGAGAGGCAAGTCGAATTCGTTGGCTCTCACCACCAGAGAGGGTTTGAGCCGAACGATCTAAGGAGAGATAATCAACGCCAACGTTAAGTAAAAATGAAAGACGATCTTTGATTTCTTTTAATATTCTGTCTGCAATAAGCATCGATCGAGAATCAAGCTTTAACTCAGAAATTGTTTGATAGAGTTTAGAAATGGTTTGTGAAGAATAATCAGAAATATTTTTACCATTAATTTTAAAATATAAAGATTCTTTCTTTAAGCGCGAACCATTACAAGAAGTACAGGGAACATAAATCGTAAGTGCCTCCGCTAGGATTTCGTCATCATTATCGTTATCAGCTTCAGCTAAAGACTCCTTAAAATATCCCAGACCATCACATTGTACGCACGCACCCATAGGGGAATTAAATGAAAATGTGCGCGGCTCTGGTTCTGGATAAGAAACACCACAGTCGATACAAGCAAATTTTTCGGAGTAAAGAGGCTCTTCGGCCTCTCCTTCAATCGATAATCGAACAAGACCTTCGGAATGCTTTAAGGCCGTTTCAACAGAGTCATGAATTCGTGCTCGAAGTGTAATGATTGGATCTGGTACGGTTGACTTGATGCCTGGTGCAGGATTTTTTCGTATGATCAGTCTATCGATATAGATATCGATATCGTGTTTTTTTTGTTTATCTAGAAATATATCTTGAACTAGATCGAGCGTTTCTCCATCAATGCGCACACGAGAAAAACCTTTTTGACGAAACTGCTGTAATTCTTTTTGATACTCGCCCTTTCTTCCCCGTACAAGGGGAGAAAGAATTGAAATTTTTGATCCCTCTTTTAACTCTAGAATTTGATCAACTATTTGCTGGACTGTTTGTGAACGAATTGGCTTGCCGCATTCATGACAATAGGAAATTGAAACTCTAGAAAAAAGTAATCGTAAAAAATCATATATTTCAGTAACGGTTCCAACCGTTGATCTTGGATTGTGAGAAGTAGATTTTTGTTGGATCGAAATTGTAGGAGAAAGACCATCAATGCTCTCAACCTCTGGTTTTTCTAAAACCTCTAAAAACTGTCTGGCATATGTTGATAGAGATTCCACATATCTGCGCTGGCCTTCTGCAAAGACGGTATCAAAGGCAAGGGAGGATTTACCTGAACCAGAAAGACCAGTAAAAACCGTGATTGTATTGCGTGGAATTTTTAAAGATACATTTTTTAAATTATGTACTTTAGCCCCGCGGATATCAATGAATCTATCATTTTCCAGATTTGATTCTGTTTTTTGCTTCTTCAAATTCTTTTTCCACTAGCGAGCGAAGTTCGTTAAGTTTATTTTGAGTACTTGATTCGAAACGCATAACTACAGCAGGCTGCGTGTTAGATGCACGGATTAAGCCCCAGCCATCTTCTGTCTCAATTCGAACACCGTCAATTGTAATGGTTTTAAAATTCTTAGATAAAACCTTAGAAACTTCGTCTATTACTTTAAATTTTATTTCATCTTCACAGTCAACGCGAAGTTCTGGTGTGTTGATTGCAGTCGGAAGATCAGAAAGCAACCCAGAAAAAGTTGTGTCAGAGTTTGACAAAATCTCAAGTGCACGTGCTGATGCATAAACGGCATCGTCATACCCATAGTAGCGATCAGAAAAAAACATATGTCCGCTCATTTCACCAGCAAGTTCAGCTTTTTCTTCTTTCATTTTTGCCTTGATTAATGAGTGTC
>CAZPTV010000196.1:0-4349 GCA_964589335.1 uncultured Bacteriovoracaceae bacterium | reverse complement strand
GCAGGTGTAATTTCTATACCTCTATGAAAGATGTTGAAACTGTTGCGAATTGAATTTTACGATTTGATACTGTGGATTTCTTATTAGCGACCGTTTTAATTTTAGCAATTAAACCGTCCTTCTTTAGTGAATTATCTTTTAACTCACTACAAACCAGAATTGTGTTTGCGACACTTGCAAAAGCAAATTGAGACATAAATGAAACAATTAATACTACTAATACTTTAACCATTGTTCGTTCCTTTCAATCATTAAGTAATGAAATTTGCTGTGATATAGCAAAATGTACGCATAGCGTCAATGCTTTATATAAACTGCTTATTTGAACGAATTAATGATTCAAATTGATCATAATAACCCTTATTAAGGCCATAAGGAAACTTTGAGCTACTAATATCCCATTTCTTAAACCATTCTTTATCAAGTAACTTTTCTGACTCAAGCTCACCTAAAATAGCAATCGTAGTTTCAGATTTTGGACCTGTAGCAATCCCCTTTGCTACTGAAAAACCAGCTCCAAGCAATGCGGCTCGAACTCCAGTTGAATTAGAATATGTATATAATTCAACTCTGCGTTTGCCTTTACAGAAATGAGCTAATTTCTGAAATGTATCTAATGTCCAAAGCTCAGTATCTGTTTTAAATGAAAATGGATCATAAAATATTACATCGGGTATTTTTTCATTAATAAATTCTTCTAAAAAATTACCTACTTTCAGTCGCCACTTAAATCCATTCTTAGACCATGAGTTGTTTTTGAGTAACTCATTCGGTGCCGCATGTCGAATATGCGAAAAATATCCAGGATTATATAGTGATAACTTTAATGAATCGATATCATTTTCAAAAGAAATCATTTCTACACTTCTCGTTTTTTCGAAATTATTTTTAAATATTTTTTCATAGGTATGAATTGCTGCCATAGCATTATGTGCGGCACCTAAACCAACATCCCATATTACAAGTGAATCTTGATTAAAATCAGTTCTAATTTTTTCTGCAAAACGACTTTGTTCAATATAAATTTTATGCACTTCTTCATTTGGATCACTAATTGGATGCATGATCTCTCCAGAAGATTTTTGTTTGATTCGAGCATACTTATCTTTTGAAAAAGAAATCTCATAATTACCTACTTCTAATTTTGAATCTTTTTTTCTAATTTTTTGAACTTCACCAGGACCATCTGTAGCCGATAAAATAGGACGCATTTTTGTGTAAAAATTATAAAACTGATCGTTGAATATCTTTTCACGAATTTCTTTCATTAAATTTAAATAAAAATGTAAATTATGTTGTCCAAGCAAATGCCAGCCATATACCTCTTCTGTTCGTGATAAATGTTGTAGATAGTCTTTAGAATAACGTAAGCATGTAATACATTCACAGTTTTCATCTAATTTAGATTGATCAAATTTATAAATTGAACGTTTTATATTTACACGTCCCTTGCTTGTAAAAACTAATCCTTGTTGTGCAAAAGATGTTGGCAAAACACAATCAAACATATCCACGCCACGATGAACTGCTTCGAGAAGATCAATCGGTGTACCAACACCCATTAAATATCTTGGTTTATTATTTGGCATCAATGAAGTTACAAATTCTGTAACATCTTCACGTTCTGACTTGCTCTCGCCTACAGCAAGCCCACCAATTGCTAACCCAGACAATTGACGTCCATTTACAATAAGATTCTCTAGTGTTTCGATACTTTGTTTTCTTAAATCAAAATGATTGGCACCCTGAATAATTCCGAATAGTGCATTTGGAGAATCTCCGAATTCACGTAAACTTCTTTCTGCCCAGGCATGTGTTCGATTCATCGCTTCTACAGCAGTTGCATGATCAACAGTTGAATTTACACATTGATCAAGAACCATGACGACATCACTACCAATTGCTTTTTGCATTTGAATGCTTTTTTCAGGAGTAAGGATGATTCGATTACCATTGCGATGGTCTCTGAACTGAGCACCCGTATCGTCTATCGTACGAGCATCTTCTAATGAGAATATTTGAAATCCACCTGAATCTGTCAAAATGGGGCGATCCCAATTCATAAATTTATGAATTCCACCTAGTTTCTCAAATACTTCAATCCCAGGGGAAAGCATGAGATGATATGTATTTGCTAAAACAATTTGTGGATTCATTCGATCGATAGAATCTCGAGTTTGTGCGCGAACGGTTGCTCGAGTGCCTACTGGCATAAATACAGGCGTTTGAATTTTACCGTGATTGAGGTTAAACGTCGTTGCTCGAGCTCTGGAATTTGAGCTTTGTTTCTCGATTTGAAAGTGTATGCCGCCATCAGATTTCATTGCGTATCGTCTTAACCTTAATGTGCTTTCTTAGCAATTCATCAGTTAACATTATGATACTTTTGACTATTTTATCTGATTGAACAATCGATGACGCGATGTATAATATTATATTGGGGGATATCTTTATGAAATTTTTAGTATTTTTAAGTTTATCAATTTTTATATTTAGTCAGAGTGCTTTTGCACTTCGTTCTGTTGTAAGCAAATCGAATGCAAGAATTGCAAAGCAAAAGAAATTGAAATCAGGTTCACAAAATAGACAAGGCCGTGCGCTTGTCAATAAAGCTGAACCAATTGACAGCACCGAAGGCCGAGCACTTGTAAACAAATCAAAGATTGGCACTAACAATAATGTTAGATTTGTAAGAGGAACTGGCCTTGCTCCTCCAGCAAGTGAACCTGCTGTCGTTGAATCGGGTTCTGTTTCAGTGCAATAATAAACTAATCTACAATTCCTAATATTTTTCTAAACGTTTCTTTACCTGGAATTGTATTTTTTAAATTTTCAATTAAAAATACTGCTCGATCTAAACGTTTATCTGAACTTTTTACAGATGCGACATAATGAATAATATACCTTTGTTTTCCCGGAGTAAGATTATGAAATCTTTTATTTGCGATTGAATCTTGTTTTAAAACTTCATCAAGTTCTTCCGGTATCTGCATTCCATATTTTGAATCATCTAGTTCAAGCTTTAAGTTCACATTAGATCCTAATTTAACTCCACATTCTTGCATTCTTTTTTTTGAAATACTGATGTAACCCTTTCCCTTGCCTAAGGCTACGATTCCACCTTGAAATTTTAATTTTGAATTTACTGTACAAAAAAACCTTTGGTGAAATTTTCCACCAAAGGCTTTTATGATTGAATTAGGTATTTCAAGATAATGCATCCCTGGAAGATGCTTTAATAAACCTATTTTTGTCTTAAAGCTTTTCGACTTCAAAAGTTTATGCTCTTTCGAAAATTTCCTTCGCAATAATTAATCTTTGAATTTGTGATGTTCCTTCATAAATTTGATAAATTTTCGCATCACGCATGAGTTTTTCAACAGGGTATTCGCAAGAATATCCGTACCCACCATGAATTTGAACTGCATCGGTTGTCACTCTCATTGCAGTATCTGCCGCAAAAGCTTTAGCCATTGCTGCAAACTTAGTATTTCTTCTGCCAGAATCGATTTCCCATGCTGCTCGTAATACAAGTAAGCGCGCAGCTTCGATATCTTTTGCCATATCAGCAATCATAAAACTAACCGCTTGTTGCGCAGCAATCGGTACACCGAAAGCTTTTCTAGAAGATGCATACTTAATTGCTTCATCCATCGCTCGACGAGAAAGCCCAACTGCCCCAGCAGCAACTGCCGGACGGGTGTGGTCAAACGCACTCATCGCAATTTTGAAACCTGCACCTTCAGTACCTAGTAAATTTTCTGCAGGTACTTTTACATCTTCAAATGTAATCCCACGAGTATCACTCGCTTTTTGACCCATATTCCATTCTTTTTTACCAACCGTAATTCCTGGTGTTTTGGCGTCGACAATAAATCCAGTCATACCTTTGTGTTTTAATGTTGGATCAGTATATGCGAGTACAAAGTACCAATCTGCAACCGATGCATTTGTAATCCACATTTTAGAACCGTTAATGACATAATCATTTCCGACTTTTTTTGCGACTGTTTTGATTCCAGCGACATCAGAACCTGCATTGGGTTCTGTTACACAATACGCTGCAAATAACGGTGCTTCTGTAAGTCGTCCTAGATATTTTTTCTTTTGAGAAGGAAATAGAAAATGAAATCGATTAAAACATTACAGCTTGGAAAGAATGGGTTGACTGAAGAGTTTATTGAACAAGTTAGACGAGTCTTCATTGGTGCAAACGTTATTAAAATTTCTATTCTAAAATCTGCATGCAGAGACAGGGTTCAAGCGAAAGAAATGGCTGAAAAGTTAGTTGACGCTCTTGGAAAGAACTACGTTTATCAAGGCGTCGACCTCTTCGCGGCGACGGGGAT
>CAZPTV010000195.1:0-4352 GCA_964589335.1 uncultured Bacteriovoracaceae bacterium | reverse complement strand
CTCACTCAATTAATTTCAATTGGTAAATCAATTAAAGGTCGCGATTTACTCATAATGAAAATATCTAACAATGCTTCTATCGATCAAATCAAACCAGAAGTTAAATATATATCGAGCATGCATGGTGATGAAATCACCGGACGTGAATTAATGATATCATTAATTGAAGATTTACTTTCTAACTATGGTAAAGATCAAAAAATCACAAAGCTTATTGATAATACTGAGATCTTCATTATGCCTTCATTTAATCCTGATGGTTCTGCTATGATGCAAAGATATAATGCGAATGGAACAGATATTAATCGTAACTTTCCTGATTTCTCTACAAATGATAATCAAAATACACCAAATGGGCGTGCCGTTGAAACGCAAGCGATGATGCGCTTTCAAGCTACAAGAAAGTTTGCACTTTCTGCAAATTTTCATGGTGGAGCTGAAGTTGTAAATTATCCTTGGGATACAATTGCAGATCCTTTTCCAATGGATGCTCTCATTCGAGATATTTCTTTAGAATACGCATCCTCAGTTCCATATATGAAATCATCAAATGAATTTCCAAATGGAATTACAAATGGATATGCTTGGTATGAAGTTAATGGCGGAATGCAGGACTGGAGCTATTACTGGTACAATGACATGCAAGTAACTATAGAACTATCAGGAACCAAATGGCCCTCGTATTCTACAATTCCAGGATATTATCAATCAAATCGAACATCGCTCATACGTTATCTTGAAACAGTTCATCAAGGTGCTGGTTTCTATTTTCCAGACAGTCTAAAAACTCCAAAATCTGGTACAGTTCATATTTACAATACGAGCACGGGTCATGATTTAGGCTCGTATGCATTTAGTGATTCTGAATTTTACAAAGTTTTAGCACCCGGAAATTATCGCTTCGAAATACAATCAAAAGATGGGACGAATTTAAATGTCAATATCAACGTCGAAGCGAATAAAGTCTACGTAAACGGAAACTTTATCAAACTCTAAAGCAGTCGAATTAATATTTGATCAAATATTAATGGTGGTGACCACCGGGTCCATGCGCGTGACCATGTGATAACTCTTCTTGAGTCGCCGCACGTGTGTCAATGATTTCAATATCAAATACAAGATCATGTCCTGCTAAAGGATGATTGCCATCAACTTTCACTGTTGTGTCCATAATTTCAATAACAGTAAAAACTGGCCCTGGACCATGCTCTGTCTTTGCTTGAAATTGATCACCAATTTTAAAAATATGGTCTTTAGGAAAACGGTCTCTCGAAATTGACATCACTAATTCTTCTTCAACGTCACCATAAGCTTCTGAAGCAACAACATGTATTTTTTTCTTTTCACCCTTAGCAAGGTCTTTAATTTGTTTTTCCAATCCAGGAATAATTTGTCCTGAACCAACCATGAACATCATTGGATCTTTGCGATCGTGAGAACTATCTAAATGTTTTCCAGATTTATCTGTTAATGTGTAATGGAATGTAATGACTTTTGACATGGACTCTCCTGTTTAAGATTGTAATGCAATATGCTCATATTTATTTAAACGAAACAAGAAAATAATTTTTCTTTCCTTTTCGTAAAACAATAAAACTGCCTGCAATTAAGCACTTTATATTAATTTTAAACTGCATATCCGAAATACGTTCATTATTTAAATATATAGCTCCTGATGCAAAATCAGTTTTTGCAGCCCCTTTAGATTTACAAAGACCAGTCTCGACAAATAAATCGATTAATAAAGGTTCTGCATTAAGATCAGCTTTACTCTTTTTAAGACTTGGCGCATCCCCTAAAATCTCTAATAACATCTTTTCATTTAAATCTTTAATTTCTGATCCAAATAATGCCTTCGCAGCAGCTTCTGCTTTTTGAACTTCATCTTTACCATGAACTAATGAAGTCAATTCACGAGCAAGTGTAATCTGACAAGTTCTTTTCTCAGGTTCTCTTTTTAACGAATCTTCTAGCGATTTAATTTCATTGATTGGTAAAAACGTAAAATATTTAAGTAATTTCAAAACATCTGCATCCGGTGTTTGAATAAAATATTGATAGAATGCATATGGAGAGGTTCGATCTGCAGACAACCAAATTGCACCACTTTCTGTTTTACCAAATTTGGAACCATCAGATTTAGTAATTAGATGCTGTGTTAATCCATAAACATCAGGAGCGGACTTACCTTCAACATAAGCCATTCTTCGAATTAATTCTGAGTCAGCTGTAATGTTTCCTCATTGATCCGATCCACCAATTTGAAGTGTGCACCCATAAGTTTTATATAAATAATAGTAATCATATGCCTGAAGAAGCATGTATGAAAATTCTGTGTATGAGATTCCATGCTCTCGATCTTCTAATCTGGCCCTTACTGATTCTTTTGCCATCATGTGATTTACTGTAAAATGTTTTCCAATATCACGCAGAAAATCAATATAGGAGAAGCTTTTAAACCAATCAGCATTGTTCACTACTTTTGCAGCATTTTTTCCGCTAAAGTCTAAGAATTTTTCTAATGTTTTTTTAACACCTAATAGATTTTTTTCTAAAATTTCTTCTGTTAGAAGTTGTCTTTCTTGTGACTTTCCACTTGGATCACCAATCATACCCGTTGCCCCACCTACAACTGCAATTGGAGTATGCCCAGCCATTTGAAATCGACGCAGTGTTAATAATGGAAATAAATTACCAACATGAATTGTATCTGCGGTAGGATCAAAACCTGCATAAAGCGTGATTGAAGTTTTTTTTAACTTTTCGTCAAGAGATTGGTCTGTAACCTGATGGATAATCTCACGATCGACAAGATCTTTATAAAGTTCACTTGAATTCATGCCACAAAACTATAACCTATATTACTCATGTTTAAAAACAAACTTCCTAAAGCCGTACTTTTTTTAGGACTTACAAGTCTTTTTAATGATGTTGCTAGTGAAATTCTTTCACCCATAATGCCTATCTTTTTAACAGAAGTCCTAGGTGCATCTAAAGTTTTCGTAGGATTTTATGCTGGACTCGCCGAGTCAGTCGCTTCATTTACAAAAATTCTTTCAGGATACTACTCTGATAGAACTGGAAATCGTCATAAGTATGTATTTATTGGATATTTTATTTCTAATATTACACGTCCATTGACTGCTTTTATATTTCTACCGTGGCATGCGATAATTTTAAAATTTTTAGATCGATTTGGTAAAGGCGTTCGAAATGCACCTCGCGACGCTTGGTTGGGATCTCTTGCAACGCCCAAAAATAGAGGCGAAGTATTTGGATTTCATAAAATGTTAGACAATCTCGGAGGTGCAATAGGACCTCTAATTGCTACTGCTTTACTGATCTTATTTCCAAATAATTATAAATTACTATTTTTTATAACCGCAATTCCGGGAATGATGTCGCTATATTTTGTTTTTCTAGCATCAAAACATAAAGAAGAAGAGCATAAGATTACTTTCAATACTAAATCTAAAAGCATCTTACCTGAATGGAAAATGATTGTGAAAATGCCTAAAACATTTTTGCACTATATTGCCATTCTTTGTATGTTTACTTTTGCAAATAGTAGCGATGCTTTTATCGTTCTGAAGTTAAAAGAATCAGGAATTGATATTAAATGGATTCCATTACTTTGGGGTGCCAATACTTTTATTAAAGCAATTGCATCTCCAAAGGGAGGCTGGATATCAGATCACTACGGAAGAAAATTTCCAATCCTCATTGGTTGGACCATATTTTCTTTCTCTTACTTAGCCTTTGGGTTAACTAGCTTACCCTCTCTAATGATCTTATTTTTCATGTTATATGGTTTGTTTGATGGTTTGACTGAAGGCGCTGAAAAGGCACTCATTGCAGATTTAATTCCTAAAGAAAAACTAGGTACAGCTTTTGGAATTTACCATTTAGTAATAGGAATTGGTGCACTTCCTTCTTCTTTAATTGCTGGAATGCTTTGGCAAAACTTTGGTTCAAAATATACTTTCTTCTTTGGATCTGCATTATCTCTAATTTGTGTAGCTGCTATTCATCAATTAAAGACTCCTAAAGAAATATAATCAATCTCTAGAACCATACATCGAATCAATAATCATTTTATATTTTTTCTCAATAATATTTCGTTTCATCTTTAAAGTCGGGGTCATCTCTCCTTCATCCACAGAAAAATCTCTAGACAAAACTGTAACATATTTGATTTTTTCATACGATGCCAACTGTTGATTAATTGCATTCATGTGGTTTTGTACTTTTGTTATAATATTTTCATCTTTAACAATTGGCCCTTCAACCGCATTATCATTTAAATCTTTCAATATCGTCTCACTGAGCGTGATCAATGCAGTAAAATATTT
>CAZPTV010000194.1:0-4377 GCA_964589335.1 uncultured Bacteriovoracaceae bacterium | reverse complement strand
CTTAATCATGACTGGAATGACAAAATCAAAAAGTATAAGTATAAAAATACCGAGTGATAATCCAAATTTCTTTAATTCTGAATCGTTGCGATCGGTACGTAGTTGATTCTTAATCAAGAGTAAACTCTTCTTTCCATTTTTCATTTTCTTCATTTTTCGGTTGTTCTGATTTAATCATTAAATAATTACCAACAACAAGACAGTCCATTTCAGTTCTCATAAAGCATCGGTATGCATCTGCGGCATCATTTACAATGGGTTCACCGCGTACATTAAAAGAAGTATTTACGAGCACGGGGCACTTTGTTTTTTCTTCGAAGGATTTAATCAAGCGATAAAACCTTGGATTTGTATCACTGTGAACAGTTTGGATGCGTGCTGAATAATCTACATGTGTAATGGCAGGAATCGTAGATTTAGGTATATTTAACTTTTCAATTCCAAATTTATTTTGATCAGAATCGCTCATTTTAATTCGAATGGATTCATTTACTGGTGCAACCATTAGCATGTAAGGACTTGTTCCTTGATATTCAAAATATTCTGAAACTTTCTCTGCTAAAATAGCTGGTGCAAAAGGTCTAAAAGATTCTCTATATTTAATTTTTAAATTCATTATAGATTGCATTTTTGTACTTCTTGGATCACCTAAAATTGAACGATTGCCAAGAGCGCGGGGCCCAAACTCCATTGAACCTTGAACCCATCCAACAACCATTTCATTTGCTAAAATATCAGTAGTTTTATTGATTATTTCAGCGTCATCATAATAATGAAAAATCGCTCCCGCATTCTCTAGTTGTGTTTTAGCAGATTCGTTTTTTATCGTAGTTCCTAAGTAGCTTCCTTTCATTCGGTCGGTATTTGAAGATGATCTGGGTTTACCCAAGTATTCGTGCCAACAAATATAGGCAGCACCCAATGCGCCGCCCGCATCGCCAGCGGCGGGTTGGATCCAAATATTTTCAAAGGGTCCGTTACGATGCAGCTGTCCGTTTGCAACGCAATTCAGAGCTACTCCACCTGCCATACACAGGTTTTTCATCCCAGTTTCATGATGGATTGTTTTTGCTAACTTTAAAACAATCTCTTCGGTTACGACTTGTATAGATCGAGCTAAATCCATTTCTTTTTGAGTGACGTTACTTTCAGGTGATCGTGGTGGACCGCCAAATAGGTTTGAAAAACGATCGTTGGTCATTTTTAATCCTGTAGCAAAATCAAAATACTCCATGTTTAATTTGAAAGTGCCATCTGGTTTTAAATCGATTAGTTTTTCTAAAATAATTTTTGTATATTTAGGAGTTCCATAGGGGGCAAGACCCATTACTTTATATTCACCTGAATTGACTTTAAAGCCAGTGTAATAAGTAAATGCTGAGTAAAGAAGTCCAAGAGAATCTGGAAAATTAATTTGCCATGAGGGGGAAAGTTTATTCTCCTTTGCGATCCAAGCAGAAGTGGTTGCCCATTCGCCAACTCCGTCTAAACATAGAACAGCTGCCTCATTGAAAGGACTTGGAAAATATGCACTGGCTGCATGGGATTGATGGTGTTCTGAAAAAAGAATTTTAGGAATCTTATTTTTTTCAATACCAAGCTCGCGAGAGAGTTCATTTTTCATGATTGATTTTAAATATAGTTTATCTTTAAGCCAGATAGGCATAGCTGTGATGTAAGATTGAAATCCTTTCGGAGCATGATTCAGATAAGTTTCTAAGAGTCTTTCAAATTTTAAGAGTGGCTTGTCATAAAAAATAATAAAATCAATGTCACTTGGGTTAAGGTTGGCGAAACTTAAACAAAATTTTATCGCATGAATTGGAAACGACGGATCATGTTTTTTTCTTGTGAAACGTTCTTCTTGAGCAGCTGCGATGATTTCGCCATCTTGGAGTAAGCAAGCGGCAGAATCATGATAATACGCTGAGATTCCGATAATATTGGTTTTTTTCATGGCTAACGTATTCAATCAGTAATACAAAATAGTCATAAATGAAACAGCTTCCCTTTATCTTCACAAGTATACTTTGGATATTTTTGTGGAAAAATACTACGCTGCATTATCACGGAGATTATCCGCTTTCGAATACATTTTATATTGCCGGTCAGAACTACGTTTTAGAAGGGTTTAAATATTTTGGACTCGCAGTTTATAGTTTTGGAGGTTTGCCCTACACACATCTACCGCCTGGACCTGAATGGATTCAAGGTTTGATCGCTGTTCTGCAACGGACAGTATTTTCATGGGTGGAGTTTAATTTATTTCATTCATTGGTCACCGCTGTAATTTCAATTTTAATGATTGAAAAAATAATTCGCGAAACATTTAAACAAGTTGAGATCATTTTTGGAAAAATTGGAGACGAACACGTTAGGCTTCAGTGGATAAGGATGATTTTATTTTCGTCCAGCATCGCGCAAGTATTCTTAGGAAATGCGTATTGGTTGGGGAATTTATTATCAATTACATTAATGTTAGTCATTGGAAGCCAAGTTGCTTTTGATTTGAAAAATGAATTAAAAATTAAAACAAAAACATTTATATTATCAATGATTTCATTTGGGATCGCTTATTGGATGGGCCTTTCAACGATTTCATTAAATGGGTTATATTTTTGCATTCTGATCTATTTTTGTAGTCCAAATAAAAATATTATTAATAATTTTTTGAAATTTTGTTCTTCAGCTTTCGTTGTTGCAGTGATTATGGTTTTTTTAAAACTTTGGCAAAACAAAGCATACTTAGGCTCGTGGCAAGCAGTTTATGATGATGCTACTCAAATTGTAAAAATACGAACAGGTCAAAATGAGGCGTACTCATATCATTTTATAAATCATTTAATGAAGATTCTTTATAGGGGTGTATATTTATTCGGAATAGTGCCTTTAGTTCTATTTATTTGGATGAGAATAAAAAAAATAAAACTAGCAAATAAAGAAGTTCAATTTTTGTTTGCAATTTTTATTGCATCAGTTTCCTGGCAAGGGGTCATGAGGGAGCATGCCTATGCTCATATTTATCTTTTGAATCATGCAATTGTGTTTTTTGCCTTTTTGTCAGAACTAACGCTACGCGCCCTTCAGTCGAAATTTGTAAATGGCAAAAATAGAACAAATGCAATCGTGGTACTGAGTTCATATTTTCAATGGATTCTTCTCTGGGGCGTTGCGCTTATACCCGCGATAAGATAAGAAAATAAATGTTATGACTCGCAACAAAAACCTTATTTTTATTGTCGCTTACAATCATGAAAAATTAATAGAAAAAACAATAAGTAGAATTCCGGATTCAGTTCTTTCTGACTCTGAAAATGAACTATTAATTATTGATGATGCAAGTAAAGATAATACTTTTTATGTAACTGACGAAATCAGAACGCGACTTGCTGGGAAAGCTAGAATTACGGTTTTAAAAAATCCGGTCAATCAAGGATATGGAGGTAATCAAAAGCTAGGTTATCGGTATGCAATTGATCACGGGTTTGAACGTGTCATCATGGTTCATGGCGATGGTCAGTATGCTCCTGAATTATTAGATAGTTTTATTTCTACCTATGAGAGTGCGCCAACGCTTGATGCTGTTTTTGGTACTCGAATGTTTTCAATGCAATCAGCGCGTAAGGGCGGAATGCCGCTTTATAAGTTAGCTGGAAATAAAATATTAACAAAAATTCAAAATATGATTTTAAAGTCTTCGATGTCTGAGTTTCACTCTGGATATCGATCGTATGCGACGTCGCTTTTAAAGAAAATACCATTTGAATCAAATTCAAATGACTTTCACTTTGATACAGAAATCATCATTCAACTTTTAGCAGCTAAAGCACAAGTTAAAGAAATTCCTATACCAACTTTTTACGGCGATGAAATATGCCACGTAAATGGGATGAGTTATGCGTGGAATGTTTTAAAAGCATCACTACATTATCGTATGTATTTATTGGGATTTCTTTACGATAGAAAATTTGATTTACACACGGATACTAGTTATCCGCATAAGCCAAGTCCATTCTCAAGTCACACTGTAATTGTAAATTCTATTCCAGATAATTCTAAGGTACTAGATATTGGCTGTGGAAAAGGCTTTATAGCAAAACAATTAATTAACAAAGGCTGTATTGTTGATGGTATTGATATTCAAAGCGCTGATCAAAGTATGGCTAGTTTTAGAAATTATTATCAAATTGATTTAATTAAAAATCTACATGCAATTAAACCGGTTTTAGAAAAAAACGAATATGATGTCATTTTAATGGCAGATGTTTTAGAGCACTTGAATGAGCCAGATTTACTATTAGATTACATTCGATCGCATCATAAGGTTGGATCAAGAACAAAAGTCATTGCATCAACAGGAAATGTAGCATTTTTTAT
>CAZPTV010000193.1:0-4388 GCA_964589335.1 uncultured Bacteriovoracaceae bacterium | reverse complement strand
GCCAAGGTCGTGGTTGAGCTAGAAGTCGTAGAAAAAACCATGCAAATCGCTGAAGGTGTTGAATACACATTCTGGACATATGGCGGAAGTGTTCCCGGGAAATTTATACGTGTTCGTGAAGGCGATACAGTTGAATTTTATTTAGCAAATCATCCAAACAACAAACTTCCACATAATATAGACTTACATGCTGTCACCGGCCCTGGAGGTGGTGCTGCAAGTACAAATACAGCCCCTGGACACAAGTCACGCTTTACATTTAAAGCTTTGAATCCAGGATTATATGTTTATCACTGCGCAACCGCTCCAGTGGGAATGCACATTGCAAACGGAATGTATGGGCTGATCTATGTTCAGTCTGCATCTGATCCACTCCCAGCTGTTGATAGAGAGTATTATGTAATGCAAGGTGATTTCTACACGACAAAGCCTTTCGGAGCTAAGGGATTACAGCCATTCGATATGCAAAGGGCAATCGATGAAAATCCAAGTTATGTTGTATTCAATGGTTCTGCAGGATCACTCACCGGTGACAATTCACTTAAAGGTAAAACCGGTGAAAAAATTCGTTTATTTGTTGGTAATGGTGGACCAAATTTGGTTTCTTCATTTCACGTAATCGGAGAAATATTTGATAGAGTCTATACTGAAGGTGGACTAAAATTTCAGGAACAAGTTCAAACAACCTTAGTTCCCGCAGGTGGATCTACCATTGTTGATTTTAAATTAGACACAAAAGGCACATACATAATTGTGGATCATAGTATCACTAGAACTTTTAACAAAGGCTCACTTGGCATGTTAAAAGTTGAAGGCGAAGATAATAAAGTCGTTTATTCAGGTAAAGAAGTAGATGAAATCTATCTCGGCGATGAATCTGTTGTTCAAAATACAAAAGGGACACCGACGGAATCAAAACCTGAAAAAGTAGGAAAAATGGATGGTACAAAACTTTATGCGAATAACTGCGCAATGTGCCACCAAGCTAATGCGCAAGGGCTTCCCGGAGTTTTTCCTCCTCTTGCAAAATCAGACTATCTTTCAAAACTTGCTGCAGAAAAAGATCGCAAGGAATTGGTTAAAATTATCTTGAAAGGCAAGACTGGAAAAATTACCGTTAACGGCAAAGAGTATAACGGTGTTATGACTCCAGTTTCAGGATTAAACGATGAAGATCTTGCATCATTATTAACACATGTAACTAATTCCTGGGGTAATAAAGCAAAAGCTTTCTCAAAAGATGAAGTTACAAAAGCGCGTGAAGCCATTGAAAAGGAAAAATAAATTTACTCATGTTTAAAGCAGTAACCCTTCTCATTTTCATCGTCGGCAGTTTGAATTTTTCATCTGCCGGCGAAACCTCTAACTATCGCATTTCAAAGATTTCCTTTATACCAAGCGGTCGATTTTCCCCCTTATTCGGACTAGATAAAAATCAAAAGAGTTTTCCTGTTGATGCTTTCTATATGGATCAACTCCCTGTTACGCAAAAAGATTTTCAAGAATTTTTAAGAAAGAATTCAGAGTGGAAAAAAGAAAATATAAAAAAAATATTTATTGATCAAAATTATCTTAGAAATTGGAAACCTAATCCGCCAAAAGATTTAATAAATTCACCTGTTGTATATATTTCTTGGTTTGCAGCCAGTGCCTATTGTGAAAGTAAAGGTGGCCGGCTTCCTTCCGTCTTAGAATGGGAATACGCCGCAGCTGCAGACGAATTAAAACCCAATGCACTTTTAGACGAGGGTTATAATGCAAAAATTTTAAACTGGTACTCAAAACCTAATCAAAAAAAATTACCCCCAGTTGGAAAAAACAAACCTAATTTTTATGGATTGCACGATATGCACGGACTTGTTTGGGAATGGACTTCTGATTTTAATAGTTCTTTTGTAACAGGTGACAACAGACAAGACGGTGATCAATCTAAAGCCATGTTTTGTGGTAGTGGCGCTACCAATGCTTTAGATCGCGCAAACTATGCGGGGTTCATGAGATATGCGATGAGAAATAGTCTAGAAGCACACTATGCGCAACCAAACTTAGGATTTAGATGCGCTTACCAAACAAAACCGGAGGGTTCTGAACAATGAAAACTATCTTAACAACATTTTTAATATTTTTAAATTTAACTTCACCACTTTTAGCAGAAGATCGAGTGGGCTTCATACATGATATGAAAATTAATTTCAAAACTGAAAAAAACAAACCTGCAACACTAGCTGATTTTAAAGGGAAAAAAGTTGTAATGGCGATGATGTACACAACGTGCCATGGCGCATGTCCGATGATTTTTCAAAAATTAAATAAAATTCAAGAAAAACTAGATGCGCAAAATATTAAAGCTGATTTTGTATTGGTTACATTTGATCCGAACGGAGACACGCCTGAAAAAATGAGTGCCTTTAGAAAAAGAACTGGGATCAATAAAGATAATTGGACATTTTTAACAGGTAAAGACGCTGATATTCGAAGGTTTTCGCTTTTGATGAATGTTCGATATTCCAAAAATCCTGAGTCGGGTGAAATTATGCACGATAATAAAATATTTTTAGTTTCCGAAGCTGGCAATATCATTAAAACCTTAGACGGATTAGATGCAGATATTTCTAATTTATTTTAAATGACTTCAAAAATTAATATTAAATTATATGGCGGATTTCGAGAATTTGGTAACGGTGAGGCTGTTTACTTTGAAATGAATTTGCCTGCTACAGTTCGTGATATTAAACTAAAGTTTGCAGCTACTTTAGAGCACCTTTCTTCTAAAAAAATCGATGTTGATTTATTAAATTCATCTGCATTAGGAAATGATTCCGAAGTGCTTAGCGATGAGTCTATCGTAACTGATGAAACTGAATTTGTGATACTACCACCCGTATGTGGGGGTTAAGGTATTTTTGGCTTTTGTAATTTACCCGTCCAGCCTACGATTCCCAAAGAAAAATTTTTTGTATTTTTAAAGCCATTTTCAATTAAAATTTCTTGTGCAGTTTTCGAGCGTACTCCAGAGTGGCAATAAAGCACAATATTCGCATGAGGATCTCCGTTGATAATTGAAGGAAATTCGCCATTCATAATTCTTTTTAACGGCCAGTGAATTGCACTTTCAATATGACCCGCATTCCACTCATCTTCTTCGCGAACGTCTAACAAGATACAGCGCTCTTCCTGAATAATTTTTTCTAATTCACTTGAGTTCACATTTCCTCCTTTTACGAGACAATGATTTATTTTGAAGTGAGTAATCTGTATTTCATTTTTTGGTTTAGTACATAAACATCCAACTCTTTTTTTTATCTTTAATTTTCTAAAATTTAATTCTAAAGATTGAATAAAGAGCATGTGATTTGCCAATGTCGTATTTTCGGTTAAATATTTAATTGCTTCTAGTGCTTGAATTGACCCGACAATTCCAGCAAGTCCACCCACTACTCCAGAGGTGGAGCAATTAGGAATCGCTGTCTTTGGTGATTCAGGATGAAAACAACGTAAGCAATTTGTATTGTTTTTCAAATCAAACAAACCCACTTCACCGTCAAACCCCAGAATTGATCCATAAATGAATGGTTTTGAGAATTTAACACATACGTCATTTACAAGATATTTTGATTCGAAATGATCAGTCCCATCAATGACGATATCGTATTCACTAATTATTTGTTCTGCATTTTCAGCATCAATTCTATAATCATGAGTATTGATTTGAATATCAGAGTTTAAATCCATTAATTTTTTTTGAGCTACTTTTACCTTTGATTTTCCGATTTCATTTTCATTAAATAAAATTTGTCTTTGCAAATTGGACTCATCGACAATATCAAAATCACAAATTCCTATCGTCCCAACTCCTGCGGCCGCTAAATACATTGATACCGGAGAACCAAGCCCCCCCAATCCCAAAACAAGGACTTTCGAATTGAATATTTTATTTTGACCCTGCGCGCCAATTTTATTTAAAGTAATTTGTCTTTGATATTTAGCTATTTTCATAAAAAATTAATGGGCAATACTATCCCTACCACAATGTTTTGTATTAAGTTAGCGTCAATTCAGTTATATAATGAATCAAACATTAAACTCTTTAAAGGAGAATAAAAATGAAAATTCTACTTAGTCTTCTCATATTATCATGGTCATGCATTTCGATAGCTGACGATAAAATTTCTGCATTTTCTGCAGCTCTAATCGAAAAAGGAAAAACGGCTTACACAACAAACTGTCTTGCCTGTCACGGAGAAAAAGGTGACGGCAATGGTCCTGCAGGAGCAATGATGAATCCTAAACAACGAAACATAGGAACTGAAGCTTTCAAACAAGGAGAAACACCCGAAAAAGTTTTTACAACGATCTCAAAAGGAGTTCCGAATACTGCGATGGCACCT
>CAZPTV010000192.1:0-4391 GCA_964589335.1 uncultured Bacteriovoracaceae bacterium | reverse complement strand
ATCATTTTTAATTCCCGATAATCAGCAACCAAAGGAATCATGATTTCTGGAACAATTTTTTGATTTTCATTTTTTGTCAATTCACAGGCTGCTTCCATAATTGCACGGACTTGTGTGATATATATTTCCGGATAACTCACACCCAATCGGCATCCTCGATGACCCAACATCGGATTGAATTCTTTTAAACTTTCAGCTTTTCTTTTCAATTTATCTGTTGGAATTCCTGTTTTCTTAGATAAAATTTCAATTTCCTTTTCTGTGTGAGGCAAAAATTCATGCAACGGTGGATCGAGCAAACGAATGGTTACAGGAAGACCCTTCATTTCTCGAAAAATAGAAAGAAAATCTGATTTTTGCATCGGTAAGATTTTTGCAAGTGCCTTTTCACGACCTTCTTTCGATTCGGCTAATATCATTTCACGAACAGCATCAATACGATCACTTTCAAAAAACATATGCTCAGTGCGACACAGGCCGATTCCTTCTGCCCCATATGAACGCGCAACTTTTGAGTCGTTTGGAGTGTCGGCATTTGTGCGTACTTTTAATTTTCTGAATTCATCTACCCAACCCATTAATACTTGAAATGATTGATTCATGGTTGGAGGGATAGTTTCTACACTACCAGCAATGACCTCTCCTGTTGTTCCATCTAACGTCAATGCATCACCTTCTTTAAAAAGACGTGATCCAACCATCATTTCTCTTCGTGACATATCTACTTTTAAAATTGAGAATCCAGCCACACAAGATTTTCCCATTCCACGCGCAACAACTGCAGCATGAGAAGTCATCCCCCCTCGAGCAGTTAAAATTCCTTCTGCTACATTCATTCCATGAATGTCTTCTGGAGAAGTCTCAACTCGAACTAAAATTACTTTTTTACCTAAATCTCGAACCCATTTTTCAGCGGTATCTGGATCGAAAACAATTTGACCAGATGCTGCTCCTGGTGAAGCGGGCAAACCCTTACCAATTAAATCACGTTTTGCTTTTGGATCTAGCATTGGGTGTAAAAGCTGGTCAAGTTGTTCAGGCTTCACTCTTAAGATCGCTTCTTTTTTATCTATCAACCCTTCGCTAACCATATCGATTGCAATACGCAAAGATGCGACGGCGGTTCTTTTTCCATTTCGACACTGAAGCATATATAATTTATGATTTTGAATGGTAAACTCAATATCTTGCATATCTTTAAAATGTGCTTCGAGTTTTTTATAAACTTCAACTAAATCGGCGTATGCATTTGGCATTACTTGTTCGAGCGTACTCAATGTAGTATTCGCATCATTCTTTGACTGCTCGTTGATTGGATGTGGATTTCGAATTCCAGCAACAACATCTTCTCCCTGCGCATTCAATAGAAATTCACCAAAAAATTTTTTCTCCCCAGTTGAAGGGTCTCGAGTAAATGCAACCCCAGTTGCACAATCATCCCCCATATTTCCATAAACCATTGCCTGAACATTTACTGCAGTTCCCCATTCTGCTGGAATATCATTTAACTTTCGATACGTAATCGCTCTCGGATTCATCCATGAATTAAAAACTGCACCGATGGCTCCCCACAATTGCTCCATGGGATTATCAGGGAATTGAATCCCTGCTGTCTCAAGTAAAATTCCTTTAAATTCTTTTACTAAAGATTTTAGATCTTCGGCCGTAAGATCAGTATCTTTTTCAATACCACGGATCTCTTTTTTTCGCTCAATGGCTTCTTCAAATAAAGTCGAGTTCACATTCAAGACAACATCAGAATACATCATGATAAATCGACGATAACTATCATAGACAAAACGCTCTGCTGATTTTTTTGCATTTGGATCTTTCGATCCCTTTGAAGTCATTGCGACCATTCCTTCAATCACTCGCTCATTCAATCCTAAATTTAAAATTGTATCCATCATTCCGGGCATACTTGCACGTGCACCTGATCGAACCGATACGAGTAGTGGTTTCTCTGGATTGCCGAACTCTAGATCCATGGCTTGTTCTAATTTTTTTAATGCTTCTTCGACTTGTATTTTTAATTCTGAAGGATATTGATTTTTATTTGAATAATAATATGTGCATACTTCGGTCGTTAGAGTAAATCCCGCAGGAACAGGAAGCCCAAGCTTTGTCATCTCATGGAGATTCGCGCCTTTTCCACCTAATAAATTTTTTTCTGCTCCAGAGCCCTCTGCCTTTTTGTTCCCAAAAAAATAAGCGTATTTAGTCATGGGTTCTCCTCTGATATACTGAATTTAAACTTTTAACTCCCAATGTTCGAAAGCATCTGAAATGTATTCAATCACTTTTTCGGCAGGGATACGTTCTTGAGTTTTTAAATCTCTATGCCGAATGGTCACAGTTCCATTGTTCGCACCCGTTTCAATAGATTCATAATCTACTGTAATGCCAAAAGGGGTTCCAATTTCATCTTGTCGATAATAACGCTTTCCAATGCTTCCAGATTCATCAAAAGTCGTACGAAATTTTTTCGAAACATCTTTGAAAAGTTTTTCTGAAAAACCCATGAGTTCTTCTTTTTTCATTAATGGAAAAATTGCAACCTTATATGCAGCAACATTCGGATGCAATGCTAAGAAAGTACGATCGTCTTCAACACGAAACGCATCAGTCAAAGTAACCAGTAAGGTACGGTCACATCCTGCAGAAGTTTCTACAATATAAGGAATGTAACGTTCCTTAATCGTCTCATCAAAATACTCTTGTTTTTTTCCTGAAAATTCTTGATGGCGTCCGAGATCGAAATTTGTTCGATTGTGAATACCTTCACATTCTTGCCATCCAAATGGAAATTCATATTCTATATCAAATGCTTTTTTAGCGTAATGTGCGAGTTCGCCGGGTCCATGTTCGTGATATCGCAATTTATTTTTACGAATTCCATTACGCAAATGCCATTGCATTCGTGTCTCTTTCCAGTAATCAAACCATTTCTCATCATCTCCTGGTTTTACAAAAAATTGCATCTCCATTTGCTCAAATTCACGTGTTCGAAAAATAAAATTTCCAGGGGTGATTTCATTACGAAAGGCTTTACCAATTTGTGCAATTCCAAATGGAACTTTTTGACGAGAAGAAGTTGCAACATTTAAAAAATTTACATAAATTCCTTGAGCCGTTTCTGGTCGTAAATATACAACTGAAGCGTCTTCTTCTACAGGTCCCATAAAAGTTTTGAACATTAAATTAAAAAGTCTAGGTTCAGTGAGTTCGCATTCACTGTGTTCACCAGGTTTTTTTGATGGTTTTAAACCACATTTTGAATCTGCTATTTTATCAGCACGAAATCTTGATTTGCATTTTTTGCAATCGACTAGCGGATCCGTAAATCCAGCGACATGTCCAGATGCTTCCCAAACTTTTGGATGCATTAATATAGCAGCATCAAGACCCTCAATATCTTCACGATCAACCATGGCTCTCCACCAAAGTTGTTTGATATTATTCTTCATCTCAACACCCAAGGGACCGTAGTCCCAACATGCATTGATCCCTCCATAAATTTCAGAACTTTGAAATACCAGGCCTCTGCGTTTAGCCAATGAAACGAGTTCTTGCATGTCTTGAATGCTTCTGATTTCTGCCATTTTTAGAAAATCCTTTCGTGAAAGTAATGTATGTCAAAAAGCTCTTAAATTGTAGGGCTATGGAGTTTTTAAAATGATTATTTTGTTACGCGTTATCCGAGCAAAGTATAAAACTTGGCGTACTCTCCGCCTCTTCCGATCAACTCTTCATGAGTTCCTGATTCAATAATACGTCCATTTGATAAAACTAGAATTTGATCTGCATTTTTAATTGTGGATAGTCGATGTGCAATAATCAATGTAGTTCTGCCTTTCATCAAATGATCTAATGCTGCTTGTACCATTTTTTCAGACTCAGAATCGAGGCTTGATGTAGCCTCATCCAGTAATAAAATTGGAGAATTTCTTAAAATTGCTCTAGCAATAGACACACGCTGACGCTCGCCGCCAGACAGCTTTTGGCCTCTATCTCCGACTATAGTATTGAATCCTTGCGGCATTTTTTCGATAAATGGCAAAGCATAAGCAGCACGTGCTGCTTCTAACACTTCATCTTTTGTAGCAGATGATCTTCCTGCGTGAATATTTTCATAAATAGTGTCATTAAAAAGAAACACATCTTGAGTTACTAATGCCATTTGATTTCTTAAGCTCTTGATTGAAACATCACGAATGTTTTTACCGTCAATAATAATTTCACCTTCAGATGAATCATAAAAACGTAAAAGTAAATTAACGAGCGTCGACTTGCCTTGTCCGCTAGCCCCTACAATCGCAATACTTTTACCTTGTTTTAATTTGAAATTAATTTCTCTAAAAACAAATGGAAGTGTTTGTGAATATTTAAAC
>CAZPTV010000191.1:0-4392 GCA_964589335.1 uncultured Bacteriovoracaceae bacterium | reverse complement strand
CTTTATTAATCGACTAAGCGATTATCTTTTTACAATGGCACGTTATGCAAATTATAAACTTGGTATTGAAGAAACATTTTGGAAAAAACAGGACGTATAAATGATGACTCAAAACTGTATTCGGGATTTTGTATCAAAAAAATTTGAAATCGTACTAACCGATTCTAGAAAAATAATTCCAGGAGCATTATTTGTTGCACTTACCGGTGATAAATTTGATGGACATGATTTTATTGACGAAGTCATTTCTAAGGGCGCAAAAGGGATTCTATTTAAAAAGGGAAATACAAAAGCTATTGAAGCTAAGAAGAAATATCCAAACGTTTATTTTTATGATTCTGATAACGTCATTGAATCATATCGCGCAGTTGCTAATGCATGGAGATCGCAATTTAGAATTCCTGTCATAGTCGTTGCAGGATCTGTTGGAAAAACAACAACCAAAGAAATGCTTGCCGCAATGTTGAGCGGAAAATTTAAATCCATTTTAAAAACGACAGCAAGTCAAAACGGTGAAATTGGCATTCCAATGACATTGCTCGAAATGCGCCCTCATCATGACATTGCGGTTATTGAGGTTGGTATTGACTCAATCGGAACTATGCAGAGGCATTTGGATTTAGTCCGTCCAACACATGGTTTATTAACGGCGATTGGTCCTGAACACTTAGAGCGACTCAAAGACATACAGACGGTAGCAAAAGAAGAAGGAATCGTCATGGATTGGCTTGCCACGAACCAGTCAAAGCTTGCGATTCGGGTTTGTGATCCATGGATTGCTCCATATGCTTTGAAATTCCCCACAAAATTAGGTTCGAGTAGTTCAACTAAAATGGTTGCGAATATTTTAACTTATGGAATGAAAAACCATATTCAAGTCGAGTCAACGCACCCACTAATGCTAGGAGAGGTGATTGGAACTAATTTAAATGTACTTCATAAAGATAAAACGATGGTGTTTCATTTGCCCTTACCGGGAGCACACAACGCAATTAATTTATTAGGTACACTTTCGATAGGGGTACTGGTTGGAATGAATGAAGAACAAATGAAAGAAGGTTTGCTAACTTTTGTTCCCACATCGGGTCGCACTGAAATTAAAATTCTTCAAGATGGAGCACGAGGACCTAAGGGTTTAAAAGTAATTTGTGATTATTATAATGCCAATCCGTCCTCAATGGCAGCTGCATTAGAACTTTTGGCGAAAGAAAAAAATAGCACGAACACTCTGCCAAGAAATAGAATTGCAATTTTAGGTGACATGTTAGAGTTGGGCAACGAAGAAGAAAAATACCATCGAAATTTGAGTGAATTTATTCAAAAATTTTCAATTTCAAAAGTATTTTTATATGGTCCAAGAATGAAATGGTTGGCAAATGAGCTCTCTTCTCGTGGTTTTGGATACGCAAAGCATTTTGAAAACTATGTAGATCTTACTGAGGATTTAAGAAAAGATCTAAATTCTGCTGATTTAGTTTTACTCAAAGGTTCTAGGGGTATGAAGATGGAAGAAGTTTTTAAGAATCTTATTTAAGTATTCATTAGGTTGAGAATCCATTGAAGTTGACATAGAATGTCAGCATGAGATTTTTCTTTTTCTCACTTTTATTATTACTTGCGAGTCATCAGCAACTTTTTGCACAAAAAAAGTTGGCAGAAAAATCTAAGAGTACTTTTGACGAAGGAATCACTCCGGTTACTTTTACAGTTTATCAAATTGATGTCATGGGTAATTTGCTAAAACCCAGTGATATTGAAGGATATTTTAAATGGGTTTCAGTTGATGGTATTTCTAAACTCCAAGTGCCGGTCTTGATTGGAAAATATAAATTAAATTATGATTCAAATTGGAAAGTCATTAAAGTTGAAGGTGAAAGGGTGCGGGTTATCGATGCCCCTAAATATGGTAACGATGAAATAGTCATCGAAATGAAGCATACAACGGGTTTATTACATTTTACTTTTGAAGATACAGACCAAAGCCAGCGTGAGTTTTCATTGTTTTTCGACTCAAATCATCCGGTACGTAGTTTTGTTCATTCACATTGTGTAAATTTAGGACTCAAGCTTTCAGCCGTTAAAGAAGATTCAAAAAATCTTTTTATAGGAATGGATTGTTATCAAACAGAAACAGAATATGTTTTGTATTTTTTTAGATCAGAAGAGGGTAAGTGGAATTTTAAAACCGGAATTTCTAAAATTGAAATTGATCCAAATAAGTTGATTGTTAAAAAATCAGTCCCGCGTCCTCAAGATAATCAGATTTATGAATCCGATCTCATGACTATTGGAACGATTGACGCTGCAGGAGTTACAAATGAATTTAAAGTAACTTATATACCCAATCACAATCCAGTAAGACAAACTTTTCAAGTCGGATTGGGATATACTTATTATGATTATTTTGAAAAAGCACCAAACTTGAAATTTACGGAGCATAGTTTAACGGGAAAAGTTACATATACGTATCGTTTAATTCCGAAAATATTAGATACAGCTTTTAATATTTTCGGTACTTTGCAACCGCTCGCATGGAGTGTTTCTACAATCAAATCGACGATGAGTTTTACCCCTGCACGGTTTTTAGGTGTTAACGGTAGAATCGGTTATCGTTTACCATTTGAAATGGGTGCCAAAGAGTTAAATCTATTAACGGGATGGTACTATTGGAAAATGTTTGTCAATGTTTCAAGGGCACAAGATTCTTATGGGGTAGCTTCGTTGAATGGACCTCAAATATTCTTGATGTATAAAAATTTTAAACGAGGTTCTGCGGGTTGGTGGGCATATATAAAATATGCACGAATTTCAGATGGTGCGAACTTTGGTTCAAATTCTAATCGAGAACTAGCGATCGGTGGTGGTCGTCAATTTAAAACAAGTAGTAAGTATTCTGTAACATTAGATTTAGCGCAGACGCAGTTTTCTAAGGGCAAAAATAGTATGAAATTAAAATCATACTCACTCGGAGTAGGTTACAATTTTTAAACTTCAGGAACGTAAACTCTAGTGATCGATCTATTCTTCGGGTAACGAGTAAATAAATCAGTACATTCTTCAAGTGGAATAAATTTAACTGGAGAATAATAATTATCATAACGAACATAGATGGGCATTTGTTCTGCTTTTTTAAAGTATCGAGAGAATTCACCGGTTGTTGTTTTAATGATATGTTCAGTTTTTTTATCTTTTAAATCTGAGACGATCTCTTGAAGTACCCTTTTTTGCTCGTCTTCATTGGCTTTTCCAAGTGGAATTCCTGAGTGAAATTCAACATGCATTTTATAAGCATTTTTGTGGTAAATTCGTTTTGCCCATTCATTCTTTGAACGCGCGAGATGTGTGTAGAGATGGTAATCATCGAAATAAACATATTTTTCAATATCGCTTGGAATTTCGTAATCACAATCCTTAGAAGTTAAATATCGTGTGAGCATTTCATCGTAAATGACAGATTTATGGTGAAAATAAACCATAAGAAACATATGAAATCGAGATATTAGAAAGTCATCAAATGTGTATAAAGCTTTATGCTTTAATGTAAGAAAGCACTGGTCATTCACAATGTGTGAAGTCAAATTTGAAATCAGCCAATCACGATCGAAATTTCCATAATTTACACCACTATGAAATGAATCACGATATAGATAATCCATACGATCGACATCAATTTCACTTGAAATAAGTTGGTGTAGTATCGGGCGATAATCAATTCCATCAATTTCAAAAAAATCATCAGGGCAAAAAATATTTTCATTAATGATTGATGCGATGTGAATGGGCTCAATTTCGAATGGCATTAATGCATTTTTTAAAATATTGGTCATGGAGCTATGAAGAATAATTTTTTGAGTGTAGTCTTCGTGGTTTGCTTGTCTGGGTTCAGTGAATGGACAAGGTTTTCCGGGCACACAAGCAATTGAAGACAGTTCTAATTTTTCAACTAAAGGCATTGCAAATTCAGTAGTATGCGAGAGCGGACCGTGTCCAACATCATGTAACATGGCTGCAATACGAAGAGCTTGCCGTAATTTTTTTGCTTTTTCTGGATGGCGTTCTAGTAAACCTTCTTTTCTGCCAAATATGGTTCGAAATGCCCTACCTGCTAAGTGCATGGCTCCTATAGAATGAATGTATCGATTGTGAGTTGCACCAGGGTAGCTGTTTTCTCCAAAGCCAAGTTGTTTAATATTTCGAAGACGCTGAAAAAAAGGAGAGTCGATGATTTTCGTCTCTGCTTTAGTTATTTCAATTGTACCGTGAATGACGTCTCTAATTTCCATAATATTATAAATTTATTTTCTATTAATTCGAAGTCATTATGCCACATTATAAATATCCGAGGCATAATAATAAAAAGGACTGGGGGATTTTAAAATCCACACCAGTCCT
>CAZPTV010000190.1:0-4428 GCA_964589335.1 uncultured Bacteriovoracaceae bacterium | reverse complement strand
GCTTCAAATCCAGAAATTGAAAAATTTGAAATCTCATATTGGTCCAAACCAAACGTTGCAAGAACATCTCGAACCTTTCTTAAATGTTCGATTTGTACATTTTCATCGGGTAATTCTGAAAATTTTGAATTTGAATTTTTTAAAGTAAGCAAATATGCAGAGATATGTTTGATTTGTGGATATCTTTTTAACAAGTCGGAAAGTTCGGTTTCAATTTGCGAAAGACTTTGTTCTGGAACACCAACGATATAGTCCGTGTTGATCCGTTCAAATCCAGCCTCAATTAAACTATCTAGTGCTTGAAACGCACTGATTTTAGAGTGTACACGACCCAACCATTCTAATCGTTTATCGTCTAACGCCTGTACCCCCATGCTGATTCTGTTGATCCCTATTTTTTTCCAGAATTTAGCTTTTTCAAGAGTTATGCTTGATGGATTAGCTTCCATTGTAATTTCTGCATCGGTATTAAATTTTAAGTTTGAAAATATTTCTAAAAGAATATCCAAAGGGACAAGAGAAGGCGTGCCACCACCCATAAATAATGTTTCAATTTGACTCAATAAATACGCATTTTTTTCACGAATTATCGCGTCATAAACTCTACTGCGTTCCGCTGTTGAAGATTTAGCTTCGGGGAGCGAAAAAAAATCACAATAATGACACTTAGCTTCGCAATAAGGAAAATGAAGGTAAAGATTGCGGAACGATTCCATTACGCTATCCTGTGTAACATGCTTTATGAAAAAACGCTCGAAAATGGCTTAGAATTAGTTGTAAAAAAAACAGACGCTCCCGTTGTTGCCTTTCAGGTTTGGGTAGACGTAGGTTCAATTGACGAAAGACCAGAAGAAGCTGGATTCTGTCATTTCTTAGAGCACATGCTTTTTAAAGGAACCAAAAAAAGAACCACCGCTGAAATCGCAGGAACCATAGAAGGTTCGGGCGGAGATATGAATGCGTTCACCTCATTTGAACACACCGTATACCACATCACAAATTCAAATACGAAGTGGGAAATTTCAAATGAAATTCTTTCTGACATGGTTCTACACAGCATTTTTAAAAAATCAGAATTTGATCCTGAAAAGGAAGTGATCCTAGAAGAAATTAAAAGAGGAAACGATAGTCCTGATCGACAACTTTATTATGATGTGTACGAACAAATGTATGGAAAAACTGGATACGGTCGCCCTGTCATTGGTTTTCCAAAAACTGTAAAAAATTGTAATGAAAAAAAATTAAAAAAGTTTTGGGAAAAATGGTATTCACCTTCGCTAATGACTTTAGTTGTAGTTGGAAATGTAGATCCACATAAAGTAGAAAAAAAAGTTTTAGAGACTTGGGGAAAAGTAAAACGAAAACCTCAACGAAAAAGAAGACGAGAGACCGGATTTAAGTTTTCAATTAAAAAACCGACAAAAACACAGACCACACGCCACTATGACGTAAACTCAATTCGCTGGTCAGGCTCTTTGCCTTCTTGCTCAATTCAAGACACGAACCTAGTCGCACTTGATGTCGCTTCTATGATTCTTGGCTTTGGCGAATCTTCAAGATTACACCAAAGACTTTTTCGACAAGAAAAAGTCGTGACTGCGATTTCTGCCTCAAACTGGAGCCCTCTTGGAAAAGGCATGTTCAATATTGACGTCGAAACATCTCTAGATAAATTAGGAAATTTTAGAAAAATTTTAAGAGAAGAGCTCGAAAAGTTTTGTAAAGATGGCCCTACAAAAGAAGAATTAGACCGAACTAAAGTATTATTAGAAACAGATCGCATCTACAATGCGCAATCAATGGATGATATTGCAAACCGCATCGGAAGTTTAAAATCTTCAGTTGGAAATTCTAGCTTTGATCTTGAATACAATGCTGATGTACGAGAGTTAAGCGCAGAAGACATTCGAGATGCGGCACGAAAGCTTTTACAGAACGAGCCGCTGCGTGAATGCGTTCTTTTACCTGAAAAAATGGATCCAAAAGAATTTTGGGGAAAAGCCGAAGAAAAACCATTTCAAAAACTACTCAACACTAAAAAAGTTGAGGAAATTATTCACGAAACATTACAAAACGGAATCGAATTATTACTCATACCTCGAAATGATGTGCCTGTTGTAGCAATTCAAACCATCGTACCAGGTGGATTACGCTATGAGACCCGAGCGACTTCTGGAATCAGTAATCTTTTAAGTGAGATTTGGGAAAAAGGACCTCACGGTATGACTCCTGAAATTTTTTCGGCATTTCTAGAAAACCGTGCAAGTCGAATTGATACTTTCAATGGAAGAAACTCGATGGGACTTACCATGACCACTACGACTCACTACATGGATGAAATTATTCCTCTGTATATTGATACGCTCATGAATGCCTCTCTGGATGAGAAAGAACTCTCTCATGCCAGAGAATTACAACTCGAAGATATTCGCACACTTGAAGACAATCCTGCCAGACTTTGTTCTAAATTATTTACCGAAAATCTTTTTGGTGATCATCCATATTCGTTCCCAGTCATGGGGTATGAAGATAGCGTGAAATCGATTAACATTAATCAAATTCGTAATTTTTACAGCCAGCAAGTAAAATCTGAAAAAATGGTGATTACGGCCGTTGGAAAATTTAATCCCTCCCATTTAAAAAAATATTTTGAAAAAATACAACGAACACCGAATCTAAAAAAAGAATTAAAATTAAATTTCAATCCACCCAAAGCACCGCGCGTTGTTGAGGTGAAAAAGAATAAAGAGCAAAGTCATATTATTATTGGATTTCCGGGAATCCGAGTTACGGATTCGCGTCGATTTACTATGAAAGTATTAATGACGATTCTCTCCGGTCAAAGCGGAAGACTTTTCAGAGAAATTCGAGATAAGAAAGGCTTATGTTATACTGTTTCACCGATCGCCCTCGAAGGTATTGAAACAGGTTATTTTGGAATTTATATCGGTACCGATCCACAAAAAAGAGAGCAAGCCATTCATTCTATTCATGAAGAACTTAGAAATATTTCAAATAAACCAGCCAAAGCATTCGAAATTGAAAGAGCAAAAGAATTTTTACTGGGTCGACATCATATGGACATGCAACTGAATTCTTCAATTGCTACAACTGCAGGATTTAGTTTAATTTATGGTCTCCCTTGGCAGGAAATGAATGAATGGGATGCAAAATTGAAACAAGTAAATGCAAAAGCGATTCAAAGTCTTGCTAAAGAAATTTTTGAACAACCTGCTACGACTGCAATTGTTGTTTAATCAATGAATATTCATGCTGTGATTTACATTTATTCATCCTTAAAAAGGCAATAATTTCCGACCACTTATCAAAACCTATTGGTTTTTGGTACAATACAAGGTGGAGATGCTTTTATAGATGAAATCGTCAGACAAGAAACTTGAACTTACATTAGTTACTGAACCTGATCTATTTTTCAGAGATGAAATTACACGCGCTTTTAAAAAGCAAAAAATAAAAGAAGATGCAGAAATTGAACATTATCTTGTCGATTTAATGAGAAGGTTCATGTTTTCTGAAAATTTTTTCAAACCCGATGAAAACGGAAACCACCGACAAGAAACATTAGCCATTTTATTAGATCAAGCAATCCATGCGCCCGATCCTGGAAAAAAATGTGAAGAGTTTAGAAGACTTGGTGATATCTCTTTATACACAGCTGGGTTTTTTTCGGATTCATTAAACTTAAAAACCGTTGATGTTGACTATTATATAGGCATGGGTAGTAACGCTTACTCAAACCTATCTAGTATGATGACTGATAAAATGTTTAGAAAAATTTATCATACTCTTTCAAATAAATTTGTACGGTTCGTAGATGTACTTTCTGAAATTAGTGCCAATACATTTAAAACAGATTCAAATCTCCTTAGAATGTATGAGCTTTGGATAAAAACCGGAAGCGAACGAGTTGAAAAAAATTTAAAAGAAGCTGGAATTATTCCAAATAAAAAAATTAAATCGAATGTTCAATAAAAAAAACGGTGAATTTCCCCCGAAATTCACCGTTCTTCTTTTTTTGCTTGGTCTTAAGTTGCTAAAATTATCCGATCAGTCTCATCGCTAGCATACCGGTTTGGTTTGCTTGAGCTAATGTCGACGTACCAGCTTGAGTCAAGATGTTACGTTTTGTTAGTTCTGCAGTTTCTTGAGCAATGTCTGCATCACGAATTCGTGAATTCGCTGCTGACATGTTCTCATCACTGATCATCAAGTTGCTATAAGTTGATTGCAAGCGGTTTTGCATAGCGCCGAATGAGGCTCTATGTTCACTCACTTTAGAGATCGCATCATCTAACATTTGTAGATTTGCTTGCGATGACTCTTTGGATTCTGTCGAAACATTTCCAATTCCTAAGGAGTCTGCACTAGAATTATATTTTGTTGTATCAAAATTAATTCTATCATGTT
>CAZPTV010000189.1:0-4511 GCA_964589335.1 uncultured Bacteriovoracaceae bacterium | reverse complement strand
ATGAACAAAATGTATTTATGGAGATGCACGAGACATCCTGGAAGCCAATGATCGGATCGAGGTGGATGTTAACCTCAAAAGAAATAGAAACAAAAATAGGCTATCAGGGGGGGGGTTCAGCAATACGTCCCCAATTTGAGCTTTCAGTTAGGGCATCGAACGACTGGATTGGATATTATTCGCTACAAGCTACGCTTGCAAAGTCTGTGATTGGAGCCACTTCATTTAGAAATGAGGGAGTGAGTGAAACTCAACTTCAGGCATATGTAGACAAACGTTTAAACTCTTGGGTGCAACTTAGCATTTCTGATTTAATGAGACAGACAAATTATAAGAATGTTTGGAATCAAGGAAAAGGAAATGAAGTGACTTCAAAGCTTTATCTTGGGAATGAAATGAGTCGGTTTAAACTGGGTCCTTGGCTGCATTTAACTCGTTGGAAAAGCCAAAATGAAATATTAAATCCAATCTTTTTAAGAAGAAACTCAATGTTAGGTATCTTTACTCAATTAGATATTGGCGGAGGTAGTTGGAAAGCAATTCATGCAAAAATAATTTCAGGGTGGGCATATGATTTTGATCTTATAGAAAAAAAATCTGACAATGTTTTTGTTGAACTGCTTGTAGAAAAAGCGTGGGGTCGAAAATTTGCGACCCGTTTAGAATATGCATTTTATACAGCAAAATTTAAACAGGCATTTAATGAAACGGTTCATATTGGAGGCGTTAATGCGCTCTGGAGCCTATAGATGAAGAAAATATATTATTACTCTAAAAATAAAAATGAAATTGATAAATTTGAACATATTTTAAACTTTCATCACTTTCATGTCAGTATATTTGAGTCATTGAAGGAATTATTTGATTCGACAAAACAAAGTCGGCCAAGCCTCATTATTATTGAAGATGACTATCAATTTGATGAAGGTGTGTGCCTGCATGAACTAATATTAAAATCAAAAATATTTGAATGTACTGAAAAAGGGTTGATCGTTTTTACGTATTACGAATATGAAGAGAAAACTTTAGAAAAACTTAGTGAAAACAATGTAATTTATATTAAAAAACCGGTGATGACAGATGAAATTGTACAGAGATTTGATGAACTTTTTACGTGACCACTGGGCGAATGTCCGCACAATTCTAGTGGGGCTAGTGCTCGTCTTAGTCATTGCATTTTTGCATCCTTCAAATCCGTCATATGCGGGTGTAAATCCAAATCCGTATTTTATTATTGCAATCGTGATGGGTGCATTTTTAGGTTTGAAAAATACAGTCCTCGTAACCCCTATCATTTCTGCAACATACTTAGTTGCCCTAAGAGTTAAAACGGATATGGATGCGGTTGAAACTTTTTATTCGCTACAAACATTTATATTACCTGCTGCGATTCTAATTATTCCAACAATGATTGCAGTCATTACAGATAGTCTACGAACGAAGGTTAAAGATATCGAGCTGGATTTACAATCAAGATCGAACAGTATTCAAGAATTAGAAAGAATGATGGCACAAATTAGAAATGAGAGTTTACAAATTGAAAGACAATTTGGAGTACATTTGCAATCAATAACGAGAATATTTGAATATGCTCAAATTCTTGAAACGTTAGATCCAATTCGAATAAGTAAAGGGATTGTAGATTTGGCATGTGAGCAATTAGGTGAAGATAATTGCTACGTCTATATGATTACTGAAGATGGATTGTCGAGAGGTGCGTATCGCGATACACAATCTGATGTGATGCCCGAATATATATCGTTTGAGAATTTAAAAAAATATCCATTAATCAATCGATCATACCGTACGAGAGAAATTTCTAGAGTAGAGGACCTTTCACAAAAAGATATTGAGGAATCATTTCCATCTCAAGAAGGATATTTTGGATTAGCAATGCCGCTCTTGTCGGGAATGAATCAAATAGTTGGAATTATATTTTTAAAACGCTTACATTTCCTAAATTATATTCCGGTTACATTTACAACATTTCGTGCTTTAGGTTCGTGGGCAGGAATATGTCTTTCAAGAGCCATTCAAGTACAGGCGACTCATCGAGATACTTATTCAGATGATGTGACGGGCTTATTCACATACGCTTATCTTTTAAAGCGTTTGGAAAATGAATTCAAACAAGCAAAAAAATATAATATTCCACTGTATTTGCTGCAGTTTAATATTTCAGAAATACAAAAAATTGATCCGATAAAAAGGCTAGCCCTCATTCGTTTGGTCGCACATTGTATCGATCTTTTTCGCAGTGAAGTCGATGTCATTTCACTTGGTGCTGAAGAGGGTTCATTCTTTGTTATGATAACTTTTCTTACGGAACAAGAGATCGAAGTATTTAAGAAAAAAGTTTTAGATGAGTTCGAAGAATTAAAAAAGCACTTTGACGCTGGAATGCCTTTGAAATTAAAATGCACTCACATGGGGGTAAGTGTAGAAGCAGAAAATCATTTAAAAATTACGGAAGTTGAGAAAGCATGGTAAATAAGGGAAGTATTTCTTTATTATTGATCATCGGTTTTCTCATCGAATGCTATTGTGGTTTCATGTTGTTTAATAGCCATCATGCAACTCAAGAAGACTTAATAAAATTTAATTTATACCACATGATCAGCACAATGATTGTATTTACAATAGTGCTTTCCGTTTATTATCAATCAACAAAAAACTTTAGTGAGTTTAGAATCACATTTAGTAAACGTAGAAGTTTTTGGGTTTTCTTTCTTTCGCTTTGGGCATTCATTCCTATTTTAGGTCCGGTGATCAGTATGTGCCTATATTTTAATATTAAAAAATTTGAAACCGCTGATCCCAAAGCATTATCAGCATTAATCGAGAGCACAGAGGTTGAGGATAGTTTTTTTAGAGAGTTGTCATTAAATATGCTGGCAGAAAGATTTGAGACAAAAGGAGAAACAACAGCCACAAGTCTTAAAAATTCCTCTCCAATGGTTATGATTATGAAATCAGGTGATACCGAATCTAAGAAAAAAGCAATCCGTGTGCTACGAACGAATCCAGATAAGGATAGTATTAAGTTAATTAAAATGGCACAAAGAGATCCAAATTATGACATTCAATATTTGGCAACGATGACAATATTGGCACTTGAAAAAGAATGGATGGAAGAAACCAATAAATTGCTTGAGTTAATTCAAAGCGAACCAAGAAATAGAAACTTACATTTGTCTTTATCAAATGCATTTTTAGACGCTGTAAATTCAGGCTTGGTAAGCGGTAAGCTTAGTCAAATTTATCTTGGTCACGCACTTGAGCATATTAATGTCTGTATTGAAATAGATGGATCGCAAGCAGAGACCTGGGTAGAAAAGGGAAAAATATTATTAATGTTGTTTCGTGCGGCCGAAGCAAGAGACGCTTTTGCGAATGCAATCAAATTAAAACCAGAAATGAACGGAGTACACTTTTGGAAAGCTGAAGCACATTATTATCTGCGTGAATTCGATCAATCTAAATTAGAGTGTTCAATCATGATGCAAACAGGATTGTATCCAAGTAAAATTAAAGAAAATGTTGAGTTTTGGGGAGCAAATGAAAAATACAAATCTTGATACGCTCCTGGAAAAATTATTTTCTCAGAATTGGACCGATCTCATGGAAGCTCAATCAGTTCTCGAGAAGTTAATTGATATCGATGAATGGAAGCTATTAATTTTTAAAATGAAAGATGCACCATATACAACGGTACGTGTTGTGGTGCTACACCTAGTAAAATATTTTAGCAGTACTCATTTTCAAAATCTGGACGTATTGATTAAATCCTCTTTTTTCGAAGAAAATGGTGACCTGTCATATTTAACTAAATATGAAGAATTGTGTCGGTTGATAATTGAAGCAATGCTTTCCACAAATCGGGCGTCATATAATGCGAAAGTTGAACTTTTAACTGAATTATTTGAGCTCAGTCATGCAAAAGGTTTCGATGCAAATTCACATTCATTCTATCGAATCATAATTCGTGCAATGGGAAAAATGAGGGCAAAAAGGGCAATTACAAATTTAGAATTTATAGACGTAAAATCAAATCCGTTACTGCAGTTAGAGGCTATAAAGGCACTTCGTTTAATTCGTGATAGAAAATGTATGAGGCATTTAGAGATATTAATGAATGCCAATGATCAAACTGTAGTTAATGCTGCAATTGTTGCGTATGGTGAATTAGGGTTTGGCCTTTTTTCATTCTTTCGACTTTACAAAATTTATTGGAAATCTAGTGAGTTGATACGGCAGTCGGTGGTTACGATTTTGCAGAAATCACATCCACAGGTTTCTTTTTTGATTTTGAGAAAAATATACCGACGAGAAACAAACATCCAGTTGAAGTGTTTGATTTTGAGAAAAATGTCTCAAATCTATTCTAAGGGCGTTGCAGAATTTGTGATACATGAATGTGTAAGTTCATTAGACTTTAAGATTAGACAAGTAGCGAAGTGGTCATACGAAGCATTGCCTGCTGAAATATGTGAAAAAAATATTAAAAAAAA
>CAZPTV010000188.1:0-4529 GCA_964589335.1 uncultured Bacteriovoracaceae bacterium | reverse complement strand
ACTTATATTATCGATTGAATGTCATTTTAATTAAAACACCCACCCTTCGTGAACGAAAAGATGATATTCCAGAACTTGTTACTCATTTTTTAAGAAAATTTAGTTTAGGTATTGGTAAAAGTGTTTCAAGTATCTCGAAACAAGCACTTGATGCAGTTTTGTCATATGATTTTCCTGGAAACATTCGAGAATTAGAAAATATGATGGAGCGTGCAGTTGCACTTGAAGGTACAGCTGAAATTACTTTAGAAAGCTTAACTCCTGCCGTGCAAGCAGCGTATCAAGCTAAAGGCATTCGAACTACCCCGATGAAGGCTGACTCAACAGACAGTAAGAAACCTGCGCAAGCTATGGCAGCAAGCGACCGCCATTCTTTATTTAGGCAAGCGGCCCTTGCATTAGATACCGGCAAAGTAAATCTTGATGAAATTGTAGCAGACTTAGAAAAAGAATTCGTATTAAAGGCGCTTGAAAAAACTGGCGGTGTTAAGAAAAAAGCAGCCGAAGTATTAGGGATTACGTTTAGAAGCATTCGGTACAGAATAGAAAAACTTGGAATCGAAGATACTGAATCAGAAGAAAAATAAAATGTTTAAAAATATGACATTTACAAATTTTAAAAATAAATATTTAAGTCTTGTAATTGCCCTATCGATCGTTTTGTTGTCTGGTTATTTCCAAAAAAAAATTCGAATAATTAATACGCAAGCATCTCAAGAAGTTAAATCAAAATATATTTTTGCAGCACTAAAAATTCAACCTAAAATCATTAAACGTCTACTTGGTGTAAGGTTAATGGTTTCGGACTTATTACTAATTGATATGTTAATCCATTGGGATATTGAACGAGAAAAAAAGAACTATACAGATTATTACTTTGCCGCTAAAAACGTAGTCGACTTAGATAAGGATCATTTGTTTGCATATTTTCTATTTGGCACTCAGCTTTCAGTTATTAAAGGAGATGCTAAGGGCGCCACTACTCTGTTACGTGAGGGTGTGAAGAATTTTTTACAAATAATTGCAAAGTATAATCTTGAAGAATCTGCCATTACTTTGAATCTGTGGAAAATATATTTTTTATTAGGTTATAATTTAATGTTTGAAGAATTTGAATTTGACGAAGGAGTGCATTGGATAATTGAGTCTTCTAAATTAAAGAATGCTCAAAGTTATGTAACACAGTTTGCCGATGAGCTTAAAACTGATTCAGGTAGATTTAAGGTTATGACAAATATTTTAAATACAATGTATAGAATTACTGAAGATAGTAGTGCAAAAGATGAGATAAAGAAAAAATTATTCGAACTCGCATGTAAGTATGAATTGATTGAGTTAAATAATAGTTTTTCAGATTATCTTAAGCGAACCGGGAGTTTATTTTTTAATAAAAAAGTAGCATTTAGACGGTTTATTCGAACGCAAAATTTAAGTAAATCATTATGTGGAACACAATTCGAACTAGATCAAGAAGGAAAAATAATATCAAAAGAATAAAAGCCGAATGTTAATATACATTCGGCTTTTATTGCTAAAAGGGTTATTAGAAACCTACGACGGTATTTGTTAGTACTCCGGTTTCAGTGATAGACCAACCATCATTATTTGCAGCGCTTGCAGCTACTGTAGGACGTAACAATGCTTCAGCTCGTGCGGTAAAAGTGGTTGCTGTAATTGCTCCTTGTGTGGATAGACCTGCTAATGCAGTAAAGCCAGCGGGTGAAGTGCCTAAATAAAAGCCTGTTCCATTTCCCCCTGCTGCACCGGCAGCAACGTTAACTATTGTAGGTGCGCTATTTAATAATGTGCATGTGGTTGCTCCACCTGCTGGAAATGCCAAAATGTTAGGGTTACCAATACCTACAGTGTATCTACCAGGGTGTCTGCTGTTTGCGGCAGTTGCACCTGTAGCAGGCCAACCATCTGGCGCATATCCAACTATAGGCAAACAATTATGAAATTGACCAAATCTAGCATTATAAGCTTTCATAGCTGTAGAAACTCCACCAAGAACAGATTGTGCTTCAGATTGTCGGGCTTGATTTTGAAAGCGGTTGTACTGCGGTACTGCTACCACAGCTAAAATTCCGATGATCGCAACTACGACCATTAATTCGATCAGGGTAAACCCTGCTGTCTTCTTTGAACGAAGACGTGACATTATATTATTACGTTCCATATACGTGCTCCTTATTTGAGTGTTGTTAATAGTTGATAATAGGTAATGCAGAAAGGTTGCCAGTTTTTAACTATTTGAATTTATTGGGGGTGAATATTATGCCCATTCAACATTGACTGAATTTGTAATTCTAATGACGTAAATTGTATTTGAACGTAAATCCGTTCTTATATAGCAGATATTGCCTACTTAGGTAATGCATATACATAGAGTGTGCCTATGACAAAAATTGTATTCAAAGGTGAATCGGTGACAAATTTTGCATATATTATTGTGCCTAATCGTTTTAGAAATTGGCAAACCAAATGCAAACATCATCTTTGTGCATAGAAAATTAAAAAATAACGGGGGTTATATGGTGTTAGCATTTATATTATCTCATGCATTTCGCTTAATTATTACAATTACTTTTTTTGCAATTTTATCAAGCGACCAGACTTTGCTATAAAATGATTAAACAAAAATCCGCATCATAGTTGCGGAAATGTATTAAATATTCGCAATATAGTTGCGGATTATATTAATCATGTTATTCATCTTGTATGACAAAAGTAACTATTAAACGGATCATTCCGCTTGTAAAATTACTGCATAAAAAATCAGTACTTCTATTAGGCCCTAGGAGAACGGGGAAAAGTTATTTTATAAATCAACAAATTAAACCTGATCGATATATCAATTTATTAGAAGCAGATACATTTAGAAAGTACTCTGTTCGTCCAGAAATTCTTCGCGAGCAGATACAATCAAAAGATAAAATTATTGCAATTGATGAAATTCAAAAACTACCCATGTTGATGGATGAAGTTCATGCATGTATTGAATCTAAAAACATCAAGTTTATTTTAACTGGTAGTAGTGCGAGAAAATTAAAAAATAGTCATACGTCGTTGATGGCGGGAAGAGCCAGAAGAATGTATTTTCATCCATTAGTTTCTAAAGAAATTGGAAATTTCGATTTAAAGAGAATATTACATTATGGAACAATCCCTAGTGTATATCTTTCAGATGAACCTTTTGAGGATTTAAGAGATTATGCTGGGATGTATCTAAAAGAAGAAATTCAAGCAGAGGCATTAGTCAGAAAAATTGATGGATTTTCGAGATTTCTTGATGTAGCTGCACTAACGAATTCTCAATTAATTAATTATGAATCAATTGCTGTTGATGCTCAGGTCCCCGCTCGTACAATTCGTGAATATTATGCATTATTACAAGATACATTAATTGGCTCTATGCTAAATCCGGTCAAATCTACGGCTAAAAGAAAATCAATCGCAACTGGAAAGTTTTATTTTTTTGATATCGGAGTCGTAAATTCAATTCTTGGTCGAAAGACTATCACACCAAAGTCATCTGAGTTTGGAGCTGCACTAGAGCATTTTATATTTTTGGAGATTAAGGCTTATATCGATTACTTTGCAACTGACTCAAAAATAGAGTTTTGGCGTGCAGATAGAGAATCAGAAGTTGATTTCGTACTAAATGAAGATATTGCAATTGAAGTGAAATCTTCAAATCTAGTGCACGAAAAACATATTAAGGGATTACAAGTATTTTCTAAAAAAGGCCCCTGCCAAAGACAAATCGTTGTATCTTTAGATTCAGAACCGCGTAAAATAGGAAAGGTAGATGTATTGCCAGTGAAGTTATTTTTAGAAATGTTATGGGAAGGCGAAATTATTTAAATTTTAATAATTATACTGTCAAAAAAATTCCGAAGTTTTTTGAAGAGTGTCCAAATTTATCCACTTGAGAATATCTCCCCTCTATTCTAAACTACAAAAACATGAAGCCACTTGCTCTCCAGATTCTAAATGTATCGAAATCTTTTAAAGCCATTGCCGGAACAGAAGAAAAACGCTCATTCTTTCAACCTCCAAAGTTTGGTCCAAAAAAAGTAGCACTCGATAAAGTAAGTCTAATGATTCCGAAAGGTGAAGTCGTTGGGTTCTTGGGTCCGAACGGAGCTGGAAAAACCACTTTGATCAAATGTATCGTTGGGCTCATCACCCCAGACGAGGGGACTTGTGAAATCGTTGATCAAAATGGAAATGCTATTTCAAGTGATCGCAGGGAAGCAAAATTAAGATTAGGGTATCTACCCGAACGACCATACTATCATGACTATCTAACAGCTGAAGAATTTTTAATGTTTCACGGAAACCTGCTTGGTCTTTCAAATGAATTCATAAATAGCAGAATAGAATTAGTTTTAAAACGTGTAGGTTTAAAAGCACCAAAAACTCAAAAATTAAAAACATTCTCAAAAGGAATGTTGCAAAGAATCGGATTTGCTCAAGCGCTTTTACATGATCCTGATATTTTGGTTCTCGATGAGCCCATGAGC
>CAZPTV010000187.1:0-4531 GCA_964589335.1 uncultured Bacteriovoracaceae bacterium | reverse complement strand
AACAAAGTCAGGTGGATTAATGAATTTATCCATATAACTTCGAGATACTTTTAATTTACCTGATTCACTTGATGTTTCATCCTTTTCATCTTGTGAACCTTTTTTTGCAGGCATAAATGGAAGATAAGGATCGATTAAATTTTCAATTGATAAGCATTTGTCGATAAAATTTTCTACTCGATCCACACCGTACAAATCCATGTACTCACGAATTCTTACTGCATGATTCGCCATTTGGTCGATCATCTTACGATTGGTTTTAGAAAACCAATTATTATTTTTAAAAAAATCAACGTGACCGTAGACATGTGCCATGACTAGTTTTTGATCAACCATACTGTTGGATTTCATCAAATATGCGTAAGAAGGATCATTGTTAATCACAAGTTCATAAATTTTTTGCAATCCATATGTATATGACTTAGAAAGCTGATCATATTCCATTCCAAAGCGCCAATGTGGATATCGAACTGGAAATCCACCCAACGAAGCAACCGCATTCAATTGATCGTAATCCAGAAGTTCGAATACAACTTCAAATGGATCGAGTCCAAATGACTTTGCATGTGCAAGCATTTCATCTTGAAGTTTAGCTAATTCGTATGGAAGACTCATTTTCCCTTCCCCAGAAAGTCTTTGATGCTTTGAAGAATTCCTTCTTTATTTTCTATTTTTGACAAAATTACATCTTCATTTTTTTCTTTTAACTCTTCTTTCAAATCTTTGAAAAATTGACCCGAACCATAACGTGATTCAACTTGTCCGTAACAAAAAACATTGGCGACAGGTAAAATTGCATTTTTCAAAATATCCATGCAAAGCCTTGTATCTTCACCTGACCAATTATCACCGTCAGAAAAATGAAAAGGATAAATATTCCACTCGGATGGGGCGTAATCTTTTTCAATCATTTTTTCGCAAAGCTTATAGGCACTTGAAATCAAAGTCCCCCCGCTCTCTCGCGTACGATAAAATGTTTGTTCATCAACTTCTTTAGCCGTTGCATCGTGAATGATGTAACGAGTTTCGATATCTTTGTATTGTGATCGCAGCCATGTATCGATCCAAAATGCTTCTGTTCGTACAATCTCTTTTTGTTCGTCACCCATAGATCCTGAAACGTCCATCATATAAATGATGACCGCATTATTTTGATTTTCTACTACCGACTTCCAACTTCGGTAACGCATATCTCGTTTATTTGGAATAATAACGGGATTATTAGGATCATACGTTCCCATCGAAATTTGTCTTTT
This sequence comes from uncultured Bacteriovoracaceae bacterium, assembly GCA_964589335.1. Classification (GTDB taxonomy): domain Bacteria; phylum Bdellovibrionota; class UBA1018; order UBA1018; family UBA923; genus CAZPTV01. Next base: position 3,275 of record CAZPTV010000187.1, on the reverse strand, counting down.
AAGTGCTTCTTTAAATGATCGCTTGAAATGTTTTAAAGAATCAGGTCCGACGCGCGCAATACCAGTGTATTTATCTTTAACGACTTTGATACTTTTATGTCCACGTGGTTCTATTTTTGGAAGTTGTAATTCTTCTCCTAAAATTTCTGCAAGTTCGTCAAGTGTTAGATCGACTTCGAGTTCGTGTTGTCCTTCGTTTTCGCCAGCTTCACCTTGACCCGGTCCTTCTTGTGGGTCACCTTTTCCAACTGGATCACCCGCTTCGCCTTCACCCTGTCCAACTCCACCCTGTTCTTTGTCACCAAATCGAAAACGTGGAATATCAATCTGAGGAAGTGGTATCGTTACAAGATCTTTGCCTTTTCTTCCCAGAAGTTCGCCATTGGTAATGTATTTCTTTAGATCTTGTTTGATCTTACCTTTGACAATATTTCTGAAGCGGGCATGATCCCGTTTGATAGAATAAATCACATCTTATCCACGCTTTTTAACATCACCACGAGCAAAGATACTGGCTACGTAATTCAAAACATCGGTCGAACATATTTCACAGTAACCGAAATTTTTAATCATACGACTCTTAACTATATCAATTTTTTCTTGTGTATTACGATCGACAACGTTTGACACAAGGCTTGTTAATTTAATTGTATCCTTTTGATCTTCAAATAGTTTTAATTCAAGCGCCTTATATAATCTTTCATTGGTCTTGAAATCAAACTGTTTACCTTCAATTGCAAGCGCGCCGATATAATTCATAATCTCACGTCTGAAATCATCTTTACGTGATTCAGGAATATCAATCTTATCTTCAATGGATCGCATGAGTCTTTCATCGGGTTCTTCATCTTGACCAGTATATTTATTTTTGATTTTTTCACGTTGTGTATAGGCTTTGATATTATCGATGTAATTTGCGCAAAGCTTTGAGATTGAATCTTCGTCAGCTGATATTGCACGTTGAACTTCATTTTTCACAATATCTTCATACTCCTGTTTTACTACAGCAAGAAGCTCACGATAGTCACGACGACGCTCTTCGCTTGCAATGAGTGCATGGTGCTTGAGTCCACCTTCAAGTTCATTTAAAACCATAAATGGATTCACACAACCAATGTCACCATTTTTATCATTGACGAGAGCATTTGAAATTTTATCCTGAATATAGCGAGGACTAATTCCATCCAAACCTTCTCTAATGGCTTCTTTGCGAAGTTCCTTAACATTGTCTTCAGTGTAACCTGTCATTGTTTTTCCATCATAAAGTTTTAGTTTTTGAATCAATGATAAGTTTGCTTTTTTAGGATGTTCTAATCTTGTTAAAATTGCCCACATTGCCGCGGTCTCAACTGTGTGAGGTGCGATGTGTTTTCCACGAATTTTATTTGTATTAAAATCTTTTTCATAGATTTTAATCTCATTACTCAAACGCGTAATATACGGAATATCAATCTTAACCGTTCGGTCGCGTAATGCTTCCATAAATTCATTATTTTGTAATTTTTTAAATTCAGGTTCATTGGTATGTCCAATAATGACTTCATCGATATCTGTTTGTGGAAATTTTTTCGGTTTGATTTTGTGTTCTTGAGATGCTCCTAAAAGATCGTATAAGAACGCAACATCTAGCTTTAAGACTTCAATAAACTCTACAACACCTCGATTTGCCACATTGAATTCACCATCAAAATTGAATGCACGAGGATCTGAATCTGAACCATATTCTGCAATTTTACGGTAATTAACATCACCAGTTAATTCAGTCGAATCTTGATTTTTTTCATCTTTAGGTTGAAACGTCCCAATCCCAATTCGATCTCGTTCAGAGAGGACCAATCTTTGAACACGAATGTGATTGATAACCTTTGTCCAATCTCCACCATAAAATTTCATTAATTCTCGATAAATTAAACGAGATGGGGGACATAGATCCCCGCGAATCTCAATGCGATATTGAGACTTGTTGCCGCGATTGAGTTCTTCACCCACTGATGCACGCACTTCATCGGGAAGCAACTTCAAGGGCTCGTCATGCATTGGGTCTGGAAATTCACTCACATTACCAAGAATGTGTTGAATTTTTTTATCTGGATCTACCCATTTGTAAGTATAAAGTTTGCCTTCTTCTGTTTTTGAATAATTTTCAAGACCCTTCTTGAGAAGTCGCGCGATCGTAGACTTTGAACTACCTACTGGACCATGCAATAAGAGTACGCGTTTTTCAGTTCCATACCCAAACGCAGCAGATTTAAAAAAATGAACTAATTTCATTAAAGGAACATCCAGTCCAAAGATTGCATCTTTTCCATTATCAATTGGATCTGAGAAAAATTTATATTTTGTAATATTCTTTTTAAAATCTACATATGATTCGGTTCCATATAAAAGAACCATATCGTAAATTCTTTGAAACGCATTTCTTGCAACACCTGGATTTTGTTTCACGATGTTGATGTATTCTTGAAAGCTACCTTCCCAAGCGTGGTCTCGAAACACTTCTGACTTCTGATGTTTTGCTACAAGGTTAACGATATCTAAATTGCCTTGGCTAGTCGTTGCCATAGTTTTCCCCTCCAATGGGTTATGTCCTAATTACTAATTAATTGTACCAAGTTTCTTAATCTTTACAAAAGTCTAAGTCACGTTGTACGCTTAATTATCATGAGATCACTAGAACCATTCGTTCATGGATTGGAGCGACGCGGTTTAAACCGCGATGGAAATAAATTTGAGATTTATTGGGAAAAAAATTCCTCCACCTCGATCGAAGTTAAAGATTCAAAAGTAGATACTCTTACCCAGTCAACCGATCAGGGCGTGGCTTTGCGAGTATTAAACGAGGGAAGAATGGGATTTTCATATACTTTTGATTTGTCTCCCGACTCCATTACAAGAGCCATCGATACTGCAATAGAAGTTTCTAAATTAATGCCTGTTGATCCAAATCATGATTTACCAAATTTCGGTGAATATCCATATTCGGTGTTTTCGCTACACGATCAAGCTGGTTTGGATATTCCAATTGATAAAAAAATCAAACTTTCTTTAGAAATAGAACAGCAAATAAAATCAAAAGACAAACGCATACAACGAGTCCGTTCAGCAGGATATGATGAAACTGAATTAGAGGTAACGATTGTTGATAGCAGTTCTGAAAAAATTCATTTTGAAAAAACAATTTTTGCAACCTATGTCACATGTGTTGCTGAACAAGACCATGCTTCCGAAATGGGAAGCGATGTCAGTTACTCGCATTTTTTCTCTGAATTAAAAAC
>CAZPTV010000186.1:0-4541 GCA_964589335.1 uncultured Bacteriovoracaceae bacterium | reverse complement strand
TCTAGAAGATAAAACATTTCATTTACCTGGAATTGGTTCATATATGGCAGTTGCGATTGAACAAGGAAATAATCGCGCAATGATATTTGGTGTATTAACAATGTTTCTACTTATCTTTTTTGTAGATATTATCATTTGGAGACCTGTTTTAGCTTGGGTACAAAAATTTCAAATGGAAGAAATTCAAGAACAAGAAAATCCTGAAATGCCATTTGTTACATCGCTTCTAGAAGATTCAAAATTAATCAATACAATTCGAGCATTTCAAACAAGACTTAAAAGAGAAAGAAAATTAAGAAAATCTAAGAAAAAACTAAGATTTATTCGAACTCATAAAGCAAGAATACCTATAAATATTAAAAAATATTTTTCTATCATAAGATATACCTACGAGAAACATAGTGATAAAATCATAAATATAATCTCTAAAAGTATTGTACCTATTTCAGTGATTTTAATATTATGGGGTGGGACGAGATTATGGGAATTAATTCGAACGCTTGATGGTAAAACTTGGTCACAAATTTGGAGAGGCGTAGGTTTTACTGGAGTGCGAGTATTTGGTGCGGTTATATTAAGCACATTATGGACAGTACCTTTTGGTGTCATGGTCGGTTTATCTCCACGGCTTACTCGAATATTTCAACCCATCGTACAGTTGGCAGCTTCTTTTCCTGCGCCTATGCTATATCCGATCGTATTAACGATCATGTTTAAATTAGGTTTTGGAATACGATGGGGATCGATGTTCCTAATGCTATTTGGTGTACAATGGTATGTATTATTTAATGTCTTAGCAGGCGCCTCTTCAATTGCGAGAGAACATAAAGATAGTATGAAAATGGTTGGTGCAAATAGAAAATCGAAATGGAAAAATTTGTATATACCTGCCATACTTCCATTTTTAGCAACAGGCTGGGTAACTGCAGCTGGAGGTGCTTGGAATGCAAGTATCGTTGCAGAATATATACAGTATAATGGAGAAACTTTGAGTGCTCCTGGCATTGGTGCTATGATTTGTCGTGCGACTAATGCAGCTGACTTTCCAAAACTTGCAGGTTGTTTAATCGCAATGGTATTAACTGTGGTTTTACTAAATCGAGTTTTATGGAATAGAATCTGTGCATTCACAGAGGAAAGATTTAGATAGGTCTATACATGAGTATTGATAAAAGTCTTTTAGAACTCAGAGGAGTAAACCATGTTTTTACTATGGGCATGGGACAAAAGCTTAAAGTATTAAATGACATTAATCTGAGTTTGTATCCAGATGAAGTAGTCGCAATACTTGGACCGTCTGGATCAGGAAAATCAACTTGTCTAAGAATTATGGCTGGTCTTATTAGCCCAACAGATGGAAAAGTGTTTGTAGATGGCGTACCCTTAGAAGGAACAAATTCAAAAGTATCAATGGTTTTTCAAAACTTTGGATTATTACCCTGGTGTACAGTATTTGAGAATATTGCAATGGGTTTAGAAGCACTTGTTTTAAGTGAAAATGAAGTACGAACTAGAGTTCGTCGTACGATTGATTTAGTGGGTTTAGAAGGTTTTGAAGAGGCTTATCCCAAAGAGTTATCTGGAGGAATGAAGCAACGAGTGGGTATAGCACGAGCATTAGTAATGGAAAGACCCATTATGTGTTTAGATGAACCCTTTACCTCTTTAGATGTTTTGACAGCTGAAACGTTAAGAGCAGAGGTACTAAAATTATTTTTATCGAATAAGACTGCAATTAAATCACTTGTTCTAGTAACGCATAATATTTCTGAAACTGCACTTCTTGCAAAAAGAATTATTGTTATGGGAACTAATCCAGGTCATTTTAGAGTTGTAATTAAAAATGATTTGCCCTATCCACGCGATCAAAAATCTTCTGGTTTCAAAAATTTAGTTGATAGAATTCATGATGTTATTGCACAAGTTATTATTCCAGATACACCGGAATGGGATCCTAATTCATTATCTTCGGGTGTAATTGAAACAATTCCACCTATTTTTATAAATGAATTAACTGGATTTCTTGAATTTGTACAATCGAGAGGTGGAAATACAGATATATTTGCAGTTGCACAAACTTTAAGTGCTGATTTTGGACGAGTTTTGTTTTTAGCAAAAACATCAGAGCTTTTTGATTTTGTTGATACTCCAAAAAACATGGTTGTCTTAACTGAATTTGGTAAAAGATTTGTTGAAGGGGATGTTAACGTTCGAAAGCGAATGATGCATGAAATATTAAAAAGTCTAAGATTACCACAGTTATTAGAGCAACGCTTACGTTCTTCAGAAAAATATATGATGAGTTACGATGCAGGGCTTGCAAGTATTCATGAATGGTTACCAAATGAAAATGCTGAGCAAGTACTTGATACATTAATACAATGGGGTCGTTATGGTGAATTATTTGGCTATAACGATGATACAAAAGAAATCTATCTTGACGTGGGTCAAGAACATACATAATGATAATTGCATGATAAACCAAAAAGGCTTTTACATAACTACTGCGATTGTTTATCCAAACTCAAGAATGCATGTTGGATTTGGTTGGGAAGTAATGGGAGCAGACATGGTTGCTCGCTTTCATCGCATGTTAGGTAGGCCGGTATTTTTTGCAACAGGAGCAGATGAACATAGTCAAAATGTAGAGAAAGCTGCACATAAAGTAAATTTGTCAGCCCAATCTTATTGCGATCAGATGAGTGATGATATCTTAAAAGTTATGCAACTGATGGACATTGCATACGATCGATATATTCGTACTTCAGACAAAGATCACGAAATTGTTTCACAATATTTAATTTCAAAATCTAAACATTCTGGCGATGTATACAAGCAAGCTTATGAAGGACTTTATTGTGACTCCTGTGAAGTGTTTTATACCGAAAAAGAAATTGAAGCGACTGAAGGAAAATGCCCTACGCATAAACAAAATGTACGTAAAATGTCTGAAGAAAATTATTTCTTTAAACTTTCAAAATATGAGCCGTTTCTAAAAGATTTGTTTAAAAGAAATCCAAAGTTTCTTGAACCTGAATCACGACGCAATGAAGTTCTTTCTTTTATTGAACAAGGGTTAAAAGACTTTTCTGTTTCAAGGACGAGTTTCAAATGGGGTATCCCATTACCTTTTGATGAAGATCATGTCATATATGTATGGTTTGATGCGCTAATTAATTATTTAACTGCGATTAAGTTTCCTGTTTATCATGTTGATAAAAATGGTAAAGAAGGTGAACTGATTCAAGGTAACCCTGATTTTTTTAAAAAATTCTGGCCATGCGACATTCATGTCATTGGTAAAGATATTACAAGATTCCACTGCATATATTGGCCTGCAATGTTGCAATCTACAGGCATTGAACTTCCAAGTAAGGTATGGGCTCATGGTTTTATAGAATATCGTGGTGAAAAAATGAGTAAAACCAGAGGAGTAATGGTTACACCAGATGCGGTCATTCAAGAGTATGGTGTAAGTGCGTTACGTTGGTATTTATTGTCTGGGATTCGTTTTGATGGAGATGGAGAATATTCTGAGGATTCATTGGTTACAAAATGTAATGCCGATTTAGCAAATAACATTGGTAATTTGGTTAATCGAGTTGTGAATATGAGTTTAAAATATTTTCCTGAATCAAAAGAAGGCAAAGGAATTACTAACTACGGTACATTACCATTAGGCATAACTTCTGTTGGACATAGAATGAATGAAATTCTCGGAAAAAACGGTGAAAATCTAGTGAGTAAAATAAATTCAATGGATCTTTCAGGTTATTGTGGCTTATTGATTGAATTCTCAATGGCCATGAATAAATTTATAGATGAAACCAAACCATGGTCTCTAGCAAAGAATTTAGATGAAATTGAGGGAAAGGAATTGCTAGCGACTGTCCTCTCAGAATGTTTAGAAGGGATTCGTAATTTAGCAATTGGTTTGTGGCCAGTCATTCCTCAGACCGCAATACAAATATTAGAACAATGTGGTTTAAATAACGATCAGCTTATTACTAAACAATTACTCGGAACACATAAAACAATTGATGTACCTAACTTCAAACAATTTGCATTTAATGGGAATACGGTCTTTAAGTTACAAACACCTAAGCCATTATTTGCAAGACTCGAAGTCAAACAGGATAAATAAAATGGTTAAGAAAAATCTAAAGAATATAAAAATGAAGAAGCATAAATTAAAATCAATACTTGTCACAGGTGGAGCAGGATTTATAGGCTCAAATTTAGTATTAACCTTACAAGATTTACATCCGGATTCAAATATTACAGTTATCGATGATTTTCGCAGTGGTAACTTTAAGAACCTCGAAGGATTTCGTGGCGATGTAATTGCAAAAGATTTATCGAAAATGAATTTTAATGAACAATTTGGGAAGAATGATTTTGATGCAATATTTCATTTAGCTTCAATTACAGACACAACAAATCACAACCAAATTCAACAAGTTCATGATAATGTTGAGTCTTTTAGAAATATATTAGAATTTGCAAAATCCAAAAAGACTCCAATTGTATATGCATCTTCT
>CAZPTV010000185.1:0-4563 GCA_964589335.1 uncultured Bacteriovoracaceae bacterium | reverse complement strand
TGCCTATAATTACTGCAATCTGAGCGGCAGGTTTTTCAAATACTTTATTTTGATTTTTCATACGATTACACATCTTTTCAATCACTGCTCCAGATTTTGTGCGATCTTCTAATTTCTTCGTATGCGCATCAGAAACTAAGCAGGAAGTGTCTGCCACCAAATGCATCACTCCAACCGCAATTGCTACCGTAGACACTGCTGAACTTACATCAACATTAAACAAGTCCAAACCTTTTTCAATCTTTGAAGCTTGTCGAACTGGTGTATTTAAAAAGTGATCCACTGTTCTACCACCGAAATCTTGAAAGCCTTCTGTTAGGATTGAATCTGCGCCTACCGATAAAGTAGAATTTATTCCTTGATTGGTCAGAACTTTGAATAGTTTTTTGCCATTAAACTGAGCATCATAGTCTTCGTCCTTATCTCTAGGAGGAAATCCCATATTAATCAAAGTTGCGGCAAAAACTGAGGTGGACATTGCATTCAAATCACCCTTTACAAGATCATCTTTCTTTTTATTAAAGATAATTACTTTTACAAGATCTTTTAAAACTAACTTAGGAAAAGTAAATACATTGTATAAAATATTTGCGCCATCACCAGCGACCGCGGCTACCCCTTGAAGCGCACCAATCCCTGCCTTAGAGCCAATATTACCTAAAAATTTAAGAATTTTTTTGCGACTTTTTTTATCACTTGCTACTTTTTTATATTCTTCTACGTATGCCTTAACTTCTGCTTTTTGATCTGGATCAGAAACTTTTTCAGCATATTTATCTAATAAATCAGCCGACTCCATAATCGTTTTTGAAAACTGATCATCAGACATATCTTCGATATTTGCGTAAACTTGACTGTATATTTTAGGAATATTTTCCACTTCAACACCTGCGTTCGTTTCCTCAGTTTCTTGTGCATATCGCTCAATGGTCATATCATTGGCTGACACTAGACCCATCGATAAGAACGAAATCAATGCTATACTATAATATTTTTTCATCATCATCTCCCCTGTTAAAAATCCAATACATTTCTATCGTCATTTCACTGATATTATTAAAAAATTCAAAAGCAATTTTTTCCTAGTGACTCTCTTTAATTGATTTTTTTACACTAGTACTCTTTATTTGTTCTCTTAAATTTTCAATTTTTAACTGAATTTTATCTATTTCTATTTGATCTGATTTATTTTCAATCATTAATCGATATGCGTCTTCATATCGAGCCAAAGCCTTTTGTTTTAAATTTGATCTCAAATATGCATCACCTAAATGTTCGGCTATAATGGGTTCGTCAGGTTTATTTTTAAATGCTTTTTCTAATTCAAGTGTGGCTTTTGAAACTTGGCCTTTTCTTAAAAGTAAAAATCCATAACTGTCTTGTACATAGCCATCATTAGGTTTTAACACCATAGCCTTATTCAGCATTGTTTCAGCTTCTTCAAGCCGTTCACCATTTAATGCATATGTATATCCAATATAATTGAGCGCATGAACATTTTTGGGGTTAACTTCGAGCAAATTTTTCATCACTTCTATTGCCTGCGTTTGTGAGTTTAATTTGTCATACATCGTGCCAAGATAATAAAGTAATTTCTCGTCTTTCGAAAACTTTTCACGAGCCGACTCTAGAACCATTGCAGCTTCTCTGTATTTTTTTTCGTCCTCATATAGCGAAGCTTTAAATACAACAAGAGCGGGTGCATCTGGATTTTCTTTTATAGCAAGTTCAATTGCTTCCATTGCTGCGCTCTGATTGCCTTTTAAGCGATATAAATTTGAGATGTGAATTAGCGCATCCACATGTTGACCGCTACTTTCTCTAATTTTTTTAAATTCATCAATTGCTTCTTCGTATCGCTTTTGCTCTTCATAGGTTGAAGCTAGATAGTACCTAACCTTTTCAGCATCTACATTCTTAATTAGAATTTTTTGAAAAACATCTACTGCTTGATCATACATCTTTTTTTCATAGTAGATGAGACCCATTTTTAATTTCACATTAAGATTATCTTCATCACTTTGAACTAATATTCCTAGATATTTTAAAGCTTGATCATATAAACGGTTTTTTTCTTTTTCATCAATATCCTCTGAAACTTGATCTATATAGATTTGAGCCATACGGGCAACCGATTGCATATCCCCTGCATTTTTATATAAATCTTCATAGATCCGTATTGCTTTTTTTATTATTTCTTTATTTCTTTTCTTTTCATCTTGATTACTTTTTTCAAATTGATCTTCATAGATCATCCCAAGAGTTAATCCGGCTTGTGTAAATCCAGGTTTGATCTTAAGCGCTTTTTGAAACGATGTAATCGCATCATCTATCTTGCCTATTTTTTGATAAGCCCTACCCAAATAATAATAGGCCCAAAAAAAATCATCATCTTTCGAAATTAGTTTTTTCAAAACCTGAATTGCATCAGAAGCTCTATCCTCATCAATTAAAAGTGATGCTTTAAATACATATGCTTCTGAATTTTTTTGATCCAGCTTTAGAACTTCATCATATTGTTCAATTGCTTCTTTAATTAATCGTGTTGAAGAATAAAGTCCCGCTAGTAACAATCTCGCATCAATATAATCTTTGTCATATTTTAGCGCAGATTTACATTCTTCGATTGCAAAAGTAATTAAACCTTTCTTTACATATTCACTAGCAAGTCTTGTATGTAAAATTGCAGATTGTGGATCGTATACAATTGCTAATTTGTATTCCTCAATTGCACGATCTGAATTTCCTTCTAACGAAAACGATTGACCAACTGAAAAATGATAACTTGCTTGGCTTTGCAAATATTCAGGATCTAATTTTTTTTCGTTTGGTATTTCTGGTCGCATACTTTGCGGAGCCAACTGGTCTGCATTTTCTATTGGAACTGCTTCTGCCGGACCTGGGGATCGAGATTTCTTGTTTGAACATCCAAAAATTGAAATAAAAATAAATAATAATACTAGACTATTTTTCTTTTTATTAAAGGCAAACGACTCTTTACCCAAAGCAAGTCTCTTCGTAACTAATTGATATCGGTAGTTTTTTCCCATATTCCTCATCGACTTTCCATGTCTAAACCCCTTTCGGAGTTATGGTTAAAAAAACTTCATTTTCATGGCTCACCGTATTGACAACACTGTAATGCCATCGTTATAACGTAGCTCGTTAGGGGGCTGATGCATTTGGTCTTACCCACCTGCCAAGTGTTTCGTCAAAATCCTTAACGGGCTTTAGCAAAAAACAGTTACATTTTGCAAAAAGTTCGCTATGGATAGTCGAAATTAATCATCAGCTTCAATGCTGATCTTCACCGTAAGTAGTAAGGGTTGGTGAATTTCAGTAAGGAGTATAAGTTTTTAGGGGGAATTAGGAGAGATGGAAATGAATAAAGAAGTGCGCGTTATTAAACGTTATCAAAACCGTAAGCTCTACGACACAAACCAAAGCTGCTATGTTACTTTGGAAGAGATTTCGCAAATGATCAAAAATGGTGATGATCTTCGCGTTATCGACAACAAGAGCAAAGCGGACATCACATCCATTACACTTACTCAGCTTCTTTATGAATCTGAACGTAAGTCTAAGAATGCAGTTCCAGTCGAAATGCTTAAAGAAATCATTCGCTCTGGAGACGGTTCTTTCAGTGGCTATATTCGTGCAAACTTAGCTAGCCAATTAAAGAAATTCGACACTGCAGATATGAATGTTTCTGCGCCAGCTGCTGCTACTAGCACACCAGCTACAGCACAACCAATGACTCAATTTTCTCAGTAATTTAATACTGAGTTTTTGAAATACAACTTTGCGAAACATCAAAAAAGTCATTTCGATATTTGAAAAGCGGAATTTGGTTTCTAATAAGAAACTGAGTTCCGCTTTTTTATTTTTTTTCCTATTTTTTACTATTTCCTTGTCTCATGGAGATGAAACCTCAAATGAATCAGGCCGACATAGTCTTGGACTGGGCTTTGGGCAAGTCATACTAACAGGAAACTTTTCTAAAACATTCTCCGATTCTTTTGGATACATGTTCGTTTATGAATACCGTGCAAGCGATATGTTTGGAGTCCTTGCAGACATTGGGTACAGTAAGCATGTAGACGGAACTGGAAGAAATATTCTTATCACAAAAGATTTCACTCCAAATTTAAAAATAAATTTTAGTTATTTTGACGAACTCACTATTTATGGCGTTGGTGGATTTGGTATCTATCACGTAAATAGAACCGTTTTTCCAGCAGCAGGATCTGTGACTACTTTTGGATTTGACACAGGCCCTGGGTTTGATTTGAATCTATCTAATCAATTACGCTTTGGCGCACTCATCACGTTTCATCATCTTTTTTCGAAGGCGGATTCAGAAGCATATAATCCAGCCGGTGGAGGCATGGAAATTGGCGGAACCATGTTAAGAATGATGGTCAATGTGCGCTATGTTTTCTGAAACCGATAAACTCTATATGTACTTGGCGCTTTCAGAAGCGCAAAAATATATTGGAGCGACTTCACCCAACCCACCTGTCGGTGCTTGTCTTGTTAAAAATGAAAAAATTCTCGGCATTG
>CAZPTV010000184.1:0-4577 GCA_964589335.1 uncultured Bacteriovoracaceae bacterium | reverse complement strand
CGCACTTCGTTTTAAAGTGGCTATAAACATTCAGGGGAGGATTTATGGATGCAATGGAAAAAGTATTAAATGAATATCGGGCAAGCCTTCCGCAAAAAAGAGACACGATTTCAATCATGCTCAATTCAATGTTGCGCGATTTAGACTCTGAACAAAAAACAGGAAAACTCTCTAGTCTTGATTGGGGTTTGTTTTTTGGACTATTAGAAAAGCTTTCTGCTTCTGCGGATAGTTATGAACTTACAAAACTTGCAAATCATACAAAAAAATTAAATGTGAAATTAAAAGATTCTAAAAACTATTCTTCAATGCCTGATCTTAAAAAATGGATTTCAAAATGGTCGATTGAATTTGACGAAATAATTTCAGCTGAAACGTCAAAAATAAATTTGAAAGGTCATAATAAAAAAAGGAGTATTGCATGAAAATTTTACTTGCTGAAGATGATACAAATATTCTAACGATTGCGGTTCTTTCGTTGACAAGAGTTGGCGGACACCAGGTGATCACAGCTAAAGACGGTAAAGAAGCTTTAGAAATGATTAAAAAAGAAAAGCCTGATCTCATTCTTCTAGATGTAATGATGCCAGTAATGAATGGTTTTGATGCATGTAAACAATTAAAGTCAAATGCGGCAACAAAAGATATCCCCATTATTTTTCTAACTGCGCGTGCACAAGCGCATGAGGTGCAGTTTGGAATTAGTATTGGAGCGATGGGATATATTTTAAAACCATTTGACCCAATGACTTTGCCATCACAGATTGAAGAGGTATTGCGTACGCATGCAGCTGCTTAATCGTTTATTTCATGCACTTCGCTTACAGAATCTGACGATTCGCTTTAGAATCTTGTCTGCAGGTGCAGTCTTAACGATAGCGGCAGTATTGAGTTTGACTTTTTTTATTACTCAAATAAAGGATCTTTTCCAGTTTTATCAAAACAAAAATGTGGTTTGGGAAACGATGCATCGATCTGATGAATTAATGAAAAAAATTAATAAATCAGAAGCGTATTTAGAGCCTATTGAAAATCAAGACATAGTAACAATGGATGAGCATGTAAAATATCTCAAAGAAAATGTTCCTAAAGGAGATATCAATATCATCAACGATTTAGAGGAAAATTATAAAAAGTGGAAATCAAAATCATTTGAGTCACCTTCTGTAGAAAGAAGAAAAATAGTTCTAGATTTACAACGATCATCAAAAATATTAGAGAAATCATTATTAAATCAAAATGAAGAATCAAAGAAAAACCTAGGTAAAAAAATTAAATTTATAAGAAAAATATCAGTCTATGGTGGACTTTTATTTACTTTGGGTTTTTTAATATTCTTATTTTCAGTTTGGTTTACGATTATGCCCGATCTTTCAGCGCTGATTCATGCTACGCATGAATTTAAACACGGTAATCTAGACTATGTGGCTAGTATTGAAGGTAAAACTGAAACGGCAGAGTTAGCATCAGCATTTAATAATATGGCAAAAGCATTTAAAGATCAGACAGAAAAACTTCAAGAACTAAATCGATTAAAGACAGATTTCGTATCCACGGTCAGTCATGAGTTAAGAACACCTTTAACTGCGATTAAAGGAAGCATCGGTTTGATTCTTGGTGGTGTTACAGGACCTTTACAAAATATAGAATTAAAACAAATGCTAGAGATAACACAAAATAATACGGACCGTTTAATCCGTTTGATTAACGATGTATTAGACATTGCAAAAATAGAAGCTGGAATGGTTCGATTAAATTTTGATAAAGAGTCAATTGATAGTGTTGTACGTCAAGCAATCGAAGGCGTAGAGGGTTTTGCTAAAACAAGAGAAGTAAATATCTTGTATGAAGTGCCAGATAAAAGCCCAAAAGTAGTGATGGACAGAGACAGAATGGTTCAAGTCATTACAAATTTATTATCTAATTCTATTAAATTTACAGATGCCGGTGGAGTTGTAAAAGTTTTCTTAGAAGAAAGTAAAGATCGAATCCATGTTACCGTTGAAGATAATGGTCATGGAATATCCCAAGAATTCATGAACAAAATGTGGTCAAAGTTTCAGCAAGAAGAATCAGTTTCAAATAAAAACAAAGAAGGTACTGGATTAGGACTTGCAATTGTTAAAGGCCTAGTCGAAGAACATGGCGGAAAAATTTGGTGTACAAGTTCAGTAGGTGTTGGCTCTCAATTCACTTTTTCATTGCCTTGGAATGGCATAGATTACGATGAAAAATATGAAATAGTGTCATCCTCAAAGAAAAATAAAGAACTTAAGGCTGCTTGAGTTTAATTGTATCTGAAAAAAACTCTAATATTTGATTTTCATAGTTTTGTTTTTCGCGATTCCATTCCGTTTCATGTTTGGCTTTTGACACAATCCAAAGTTTAGATCGTGTTGCTTCACCCTGAACGGTTTTTAATTTTGTATATATATTATTAGAATGTTCAAATGAGATGGTTTCATCTTGATCACCGTGAATTAGAAAAACAGGGGTGTGGTAACTTTCAGTGATGAATGCATCGGTATCGAGTTGGTCTAATGAAATCCCCATCCAAAACTCAAGTAAATTTAGACTTCCTTTTTTTAAAAATTGAGGAACATATTTTAAAGCCGGATATTCTAATAAAATTCTTTTTGCAGATTGAAATGGGTTTTCTGCAATAATTCCATCAATTGCAGTTGTTCGTGCGGCTGCAAAAAGCGCTGTAAAGGCCCCTTGTGAAGTTCCCATAACAAAAATATTTTCACTAAGTTTGTTTTCTCGAATCCAGTGGATTGTGCTTAAAATACTATCGCTTTCTTTGAAGCCAAAGCTGATTCCTTTGCCATCACCATAATTCATCCCATGATTATAGCAATCAATCAGAAGAACATCATATCCTGCAGCGACTAGATAAGGTGTATGTTTGAGCATTGAGCGGCGATCGTTTCCTGCCCCATGTACGAGAATTACCGTTCCATTCTTTTTTTCATTTTCTGTAGAAACGATCCACCCCTTAACTACTGGGGCTTCAAATTCTTTAAATTTTAATTTTAAATTTATTTCAGGATTATCGCAGTAAAAATTGACTTCTTTTTGGTGGGAACTGCAAACTTTAAATTGTTTGCCAACTAATTTGGACTCATACCACCAGGGATAGGCTGCAAGTCTAGCTGTATAGATCATTAGTCCAAAGGCAAAAAGTCCTAACGAAACGCATAGGACAAGTATTTTTTTTAAATATCTTCGCATGATAACGATTTTACACGTTTTTAATGAAGTATTAAGAATTAAAATATTTATTTATTTGTGTTATAGAACAGTCCCCGGAGTCAGTCATGTCAGTCATAAGTAGTTTATCTTGGAACTTAGTCGTTGCACTTTTAACTATATCTACAGGGTATTGGGTTGCATTAAGACCAAAGCAATTTTTAACTCCATTACGCATGAGTCTTTTTATGTCTGTTGGAACAGGCATACTTTTGACGACGGTTTTTATGGAGTTGCTTCCGCATTCATTAAAATTATCAGATCATTCATATGGAAGCGTTTTTGCTATCGTATTATCTGGAGTCCTCATTGTTTTTGCTTTTGAAAAATACTTAGCGCCACACTTAAATTTTTTCATGAAAAAACATGAAGATGATGGATGTGCTCACCACCATGAATATTCGCATGATCATGGTCATAATCATTCTAGTGTTACGGGTCCAGTTCCTGATCATTCGCATGCTACGTGTGGACATGCGATCATTGGTCACGCTGCTGCTTGTTCTGCGGTGGGTTGTTTGATTATATGTTCATTTTTTGATGGAATAGCATTTTCTGCAAGTGGTTTTGGAGATGCGGATATGAATAAAGTTATTCTTGTTGGACAATTATTTCATGTCATTCCAGAGGGAATGTTGGCGGCAGGATTAATTATGGCATCAGAAGGTGAACGACGATCAGCTAAAATAGCTGCATTACTAACCGGATTGTTTTTTCTTGTTGGTGCATTGATACCAATGTTTTCAATTTCGTTATTTGCAAGTTTAGAAATTGCTGAAATGTTTTTTCTAGCATTTGCATCTGGAATATTACTTTATGTAACTCTCGTACAATTGTTGCCTGTTGTGAATCAAGCTAGACTCAGTCGAGTATTGTTTATTTCTAGCATTGTACTGACGGTAGTAGTTTTTAAATTATTGGGGCATCACCATTAATTTTATCTTTTCGAAGAAATTTTCTTGCAAAAATAATCAAAACAGAAATGAGAAAGAAATTATTAAAACGAATATTTTTGTCTTCGGATGAATCATTGTTTTTATCGTGATTTTCTATTGTGCCCAAGAAAGAACAACCTTTTGATTTTGAAATAGTACTTCCACCGCCTGATGCAGTAGCTACGCCTGGATCGCCTAAGTGTGGGTATGCGGTGAAATCGTCATTTGAGTAACAACGACTATTATTTGAATAAATTCTGTTATTTTCTGAAATGCCTCTACTAATGTTTAAAACAACAAATGGTGTTGAAGAAAGTCCAATGGATTGTGTGGGGAAACGATTATTTGGAACTGTATTGGATCGCCACACGTGTACGATGATGTCTTGTG
>CAZPTV010000183.1:0-4583 GCA_964589335.1 uncultured Bacteriovoracaceae bacterium | reverse complement strand
TTCGTGGAAATATTTTGCGGTTTCACTACCAATCAGACCTGACGAACCTGTAACAATTGCAATCATAACTGCATCATCCTCAAGTAAATAATGGCTTTAAATTATTTTCGTTTTTTGAAAGCCACTCATAAATATCTTTTACAATCACAGCAACATTTTTCTTTGGCTTCCATTGATACCGTTTTGAAACCAAATTAGAATCGGTAACAAAATAAGGAACATCTACACTTGAAGTATCCTGATTGGATTTAATTTCAACATTTTTTTGAGTAATTTTTTTGCACATTTCAGTGAGTTCAAACAAAGAAATGCTCCCACTCTCACCTCCACCAACATTAAATATTTCAGCATTTGATTTGTTTTGCATTTGTTTCTCAATTAACTCAAAAAGATCATCTGGGTGTAATAAGTCGCGCACTTGAAAACCTTTTCCACCATAGCCATTATATTGCAAAGGCATTCCCCACATATGTCTTGCAACCCAAAATGTAAAAACTCCTTGATCTACTTTACCAAACTGACCAGGCCCTGCAATCACTCCACATCTGTTGATTGTGGCGTTTACCCCATATGCTTGCGAATACTCTTGAATTAACATTTCACTTGCGAGCTTTGTGGTACCATAAATAGATCGAAATTCTTTTGTAGAAAATTTTTCACTAATCCCTGACGGTGAATACCCCGCCTCATGATTGCTTTCAGATAACTCTAAACGACTATCATTTTGCCTTAATGGTAATTTCTGTAAATTAGGAATTGAATAAACTCTAGAAGTTGATAAAAAAATCAACCCCCCGCAACTCTTCTTTACAAACTCAAGTGCATTAACGGTTCCAAATAGATTTGTTTCAATTGCGTAGCGTGGGGAATCACCTTGCATGCCTGCCAATACTGAAGGTTCAGCAGAAGCTTCGATCATAAAATCAAAATTTTCATTTAATCCTTCGAAGTCTGCGGGATTACGAATATCGCCATGAAGAAATTTGATATTCATTTTTTTAAATTCACTTAAATTTAATTCAGAACCACGCCTGCGTAGATTATCAAAACAAATAATTTCCATATTTGGAAATTTTTGGCGAAATGATTTAGCCAATTGACTGCCAACAAAACCTGCACCGCCAGTAATAAGAATTCGATTCAACATATGAGCTCGATATTGACATCTTTATGTAAAAAAGACTAGCGTTTCTAATGTGATGAAACAGCGCATCTCGCAACAAAAGTTTTTCCTTATCTTTTTAGTCGTCGTCTTTCTTTCATTGACCGTCCCTATTGCAAAGCTCCGACCCACCGGCGGACGAAGTGGTGAGCGACAAGGTCAAACAGCAGGAATGATTCGAATCTATTGCCAAGATTCTTCAAGAAATTTTTTAAAAAGCCCTCAGGTTCAATTCGGAAACAATCCATTTAACACTGAAAACTCTATTTTTGAATGGCTACAAGGCAGACTCGCAAGTCAAATTGATGGACCCCGATGTGACTCAGTTGAATTTATATCTAAAATAGTCAGTGTTTTTTTTGGCACTCTAGGTATTTTATTTATTTTCTTAATTTCATCGCTTCTCTTTGGCGAAACGGCTGGTCTAATCAGTGCAGTTCTTTTTAGTTTTGATGAACTTTGGCTAAGACACTCAACTTATACAATGCTAGATACTCGAATGGTTACTTTTGGGCTAATGGCAATGTATTTTACTCTTAAAAGAAAACCGATCCTTGCTGGAATATTTTGGTGGCTCCAAATGACACATAAACCTCAAGCATTTATGTTCTTTTTTCCATTTTGGATATGTCTTGAGCTACTAAGATTTAGAAAAGAAAAAACAAAATTAATAAATTGGTTATTTGAAAAAAAACAAATTCAAATCATGCTATCATTTCTTTTCGCATCTATTGGTGTTGTGTTTTATTATCTGCATTCAAATAAAATTAATAAAGTTTCTGACTTACCTTGGATAACGTGGATGGGGCCAAGAACATTACATTGGTATTTTGGCGACTGGCATGAGCGTATGCAGTTTGCATATTATAAAAGCATGGTATTGGAATGGTTTCGAAAAACCGGTTTAAATATTTTATTCCCTCTTTTGTTAATTTCACATTATTTAGGGAATAAAATTAAAAAACAATGGATCAATAATGTACTACTTATTTCGAGTACTTACATTTTTGGAAGATTTGTTTACAGTTTTATTTTTTATAATGTTTTTAGAATTCATGAATATTATGCTTTACCTGTAAATAGCGGGTCTGCAATTGTCACGGGCTGTGCCGTTGCATATTTTTTAACAATTTTTAAGGTAAAAAAGAGTCACATCTATAATATAAGTTTAGTTTCGTTAGTTATATTTTTGAGTGTGACTGCATTTCATAATTTAGTTCGATACAATGACTTTACATCAAATATAAATAACCCATCTGACTGGCGATACAATCACGGCTGGGGTATTGAACAATTTCCTAATGCTAAACCGGGTGATCTCGTTGTAATGGCTGGCGGAGGTGGCGGCCATGACATTCTCCCTCTCTATTTCACTAAAAAAAATGGATTTGCGTGGTGTTCTAAAAATCCAGAATTCGCCCCACGTAAATTCTGGAAAGAATCTGGTGTAAAATATATTGCCTGGAAAACCCACAGTGTACCTGTAACCGGCCAAGATATGTGGATCGTTCGAACAATAGAAGAAGAATTAAAAATTGCTCGTGAAAACAATTGGTCGAATGATCAAATCGATGTTTGGTCATCAAAGTCGATGAGTGAATGGGCTCAGTTTGCAAGCAAAAATGGATATGATCCATGCTCAAATCCAAACCAGTTTAATCCACAAAAATGGAATTAAATTGTTTCAATCTTTAAATTATTGAACCACTTTTAAGGCCGATTGCGTAGAATCTAACGTTACAAGTAGTATTCGATTTTTATGAATATTGACGTTTAATTGATCTGAAAAAACAATTGCTTTAATTTGGTTTTTTTCATGCTCTTCAAGTCTTTCAATCGGTGAGAAACGAATAGAAATATTATGATTTCCAGATTCAACTTCAAAGTATTCATCCACATAAAGCGGATTGTCTCTCTTTGCGCCTTTTGGAATATATTGTTTTTTAATCCAATCATTGCCATCAATTTTAATGCTCAATTCATATGCCAAAGCAATTCGTTCACAAGTTTTCTCTTTTCTCATATGAATTGGAGTTTTTTCAATCTCATCAGCAGATAATGTTTTACATTTTTCAAATACTTGACCAGGAAGTCTCCAGGACAATCTTATTGCAGAAGAATACATTTCTTGTCCAATCCGGAAGGAGCTCATCATTGCTATAAAGCCAAGAAATACTGTCGTAAAAATAATTGAAATAACTTTTTTTTGATAAATATTTTCTGTCTTAGGATTTGTTTTTCTTGCAACTTGCACATTATTTTTTTCTGCAAATTCGTAAAATTCTTTCAGAATACTAGTCATCTCATAATGAGTTCCTGAAACTAATTTAATTTTACTTTTATCAATCCGATTTGGTAGCCCCGGCTCTCTGTTGTTAAAAATACGATCAATTGCCAAATCAACGCCTTCGCGACTTTGACACAAATGAGGAGGGCAAGAAAGAATAAACACTGCTTTAAAATGATTTAACAATGTAGTTAATCCACCAGGATGTAGACTTCCAACACACTCAATCGGATAAGGAATTATTTTTGAAACACCTGAGGTCATTAAATGATTTAAAATTATTTTCTCACTTGGATTTGATTTGCAAAATATTATGACGATTGCATTTTCATTTGTTTTTATATTTTCTGAAAACGACTTGAAATTGCTTAATTGATCACGTCCGCTTCTTCCTAAAGGGCCAATCGCAAACTGCGAGCATGAGCCAGAACACAATCCGCAACTTACACATAGATTAGGACTTACATTTGCAACATATTCAGATCCAATCCCTAATTTCCTTGGAACCATTTCAATGGCTTCAAATGGGCAATCATACATACATTGCCGACAGCCTTCACACTTCTCTTCATCATGAATAGATATAGAAGGTGTTAGTTTTTTATTAGGTTTAATAAAAAACGGTACAAGAACCATTAAAAAAACAAGTATAATAATACCAGTGAAAACAATCTTAGTACCACTATGCCAATCTAAATAGATTAACGCCGAATAAAACCAATCAATAAATATCGGCTTTCGTATTGATAACAAATCTGCCTTTTCTCCGAGTGGACTTGGAACAACGACGGATAATAAAAACAATAGTCCAATAATAATGTAATAAAGTTTTTTTTCAGGAAACCATTTGGACCTTGATAACCGTGAAGTATGCAACCAAAAAGCAACAATCATTCCCAAGGGTAATGCAATATGCAGAAATAAATTCATAAAGAAAAACGAACTAGACATTGGAACTGATCCGCTAAAAATTCCAACCATTGGCGCAGAAAAAAATGGAAATAGATCAGCAATTTTTGCTCCAACGACCGATAAATACAATGCATGCGCATCCCAAACCATAACAAACCCAGTCCATGCAGAAAACAAAAGTATTCCTAGCATTATAACACCGCTCAACCACGCGAGTGTTCT
>CAZPTV010000182.1:0-4601 GCA_964589335.1 uncultured Bacteriovoracaceae bacterium | reverse complement strand
CATCTATTTAATGCGTAGCGCAGTAGTTTGAAATAGAAATTCTTGCACCGTTTAACTGATTCCGTAATACTATTAACGAATGTGCATCCAGTTTCTTCAATCATCAGAGCTCAATGTTATAGCAGATTATTTTCACATTGATCGTCCAATGCCTTTTGAAAAAAAAGCTCATGTATTTCCACGCTATAAATCAGCGGTTGTTGTAAAAGTGAATCAGAAGACGCAAATAAAACCAATGCAATTTGGTCTTATTCCATTTTTTGAAAAAGAAGAAAAACCAAAAAAAATATTTCATAATGCTAGAGTCGAAACCGTTTCTGAGAAAGTATCTTTTAAAAAACCATTCTTAGAAACTCGGTGTCTCGTGCCAATGGATTCATTTTTTGAATATATATGGACGACTGAAACGACTAAATGGATTGCTCGTTTTTATTCTAAAAATATACAAATGCTTGTGGCTGCTGGAATTTGGTCGTCATGGAAGTCACCTTCAGGAAAAATAATAGATTCTTTTTCAATTTTAACTACAGAACCACCTGAGTTTATTTTAAAAACAGGACATGATCGTTGTCCTTTGTTTTTAAAACAAGATTCGTTTGAGGATTGGCTTGAACCTATTAAAAATGAACCAAAACAATTGTTGAAAATATTAGAAAATAAAGAAGAAATTCAATTTGATGTTGAGAAGGTGGGATAAATGCAAATATTAGCGACTACTTGCTTTATTATTGCTTTATTACATACATTTTTAATTAAACCTATTCATCAGATCACAAATAAATTTAGTAGAGATACTATTTTAGGTAAATTCATAAATATATTTGGTGAAGTTGAGTTGGCATTTGCGATTTGGGCATTGATTTTTATTATATGTTACATGAGTCTGTCTGTTTCCCGAGCGACAGAATATTTGAATTCCGTTTCATTTGTTGAGCCGCTTTTTGTTTTTTCAATTATGTTGGTTGCATCAACTGAACCTATTTTGGAGTGTTCTCGTTTTATAATATATTATTTATCTAAAATAATTCCTGGAAATAAAGCAATTGCATTTTATATTGCAACGATGAGTTTCGGACCATTACTGGGTAGTCTTATAACAGAGCCTGCGGCGATGACTGTGACGGCTCTCATATTGTCTGAAGTCTATTTTCACAAACACACGTCTAAAAGATTTAAATATTTAACAATGGGGTTATTATTCGTCAATGTGTCTATTGGAGGAGCATTAACGAGTTTTGCAGCTCCACCAATAGTTATGGTTGCAAAAAAATGGGGATGGGATTCAAAATATTTATTTACTCAGTTCGGAGAAGCAGCGATATTGGCAGTTTTTCTAAATACATTTTTGATAGCAAATATTCTAAAAAATGAAATCCATTATCCAGAAAAACAAGTAAAAAATTATTCTACATTTGAACGGCCATTATGGGATATTGTTTTGCATATTATTTTAGTTTCATGCTTAGTATATTATTCACACTATCCACAAGTATTTTTATTTTTAACTTGTATTACAATTGCATATTCGAAAATCAAAAACAGAAGAATGATTTTAAAGGAATCAATTATGGTGGGGGCTTTTTTATCAGGATTAGTAATATTAGGTGGTTTGCAAAATTGGTGGTTAGAACCATTTATTGCAAAATTATCTTCTATACAAATTTATTTTGCTTCTACGATATTAACGATGTTTGTTGATAACGCTGCTCTTACATATTTAGGGACATTTATTTCAACTCTTGATGAATCGATGAAAAAATATCTTGTAACTGGGGCAATCGTTGGAGGTGGAATGACAATAGTTGCAAACGCACCAAATCCGGTTGGTTTTTCAATTTTAAGAGACCAATTGGGTAATGATGATTTCTCGCCACTTGAATGGGCTAAGGCGGCTCTATTACCTACAATAGTTGCGCTTATTATTTTTTGGGTATGGCATGAATTATGATAATAAGAACAAGAATTTTTATACTTATGACTATAAATTGGAGATAGATAATGAATAAAACATATATAAAACAAAGCCTTATTGTAGTTTCAGCTTTAAGCGCTTGTCTTTTAGGATGTGGCAAATTTTCAGCATCACCGTCAAATAGTTTGACATCAAGTTCAAGTTCATCTGAAGCAGGTGTTGCAAGCGTTGTAGAATCAATGGTGGGTGCAATTAGTTCAGCAACAAATGACTCAGAACAAGTCAATCATTTAGCAGCTTTAGAAAAATCAAAATTTACGCTTATTCAAAACGCTTATGCCGCAGATGAAACGTGTTCACTAGCACGATTTAGTCCCGCTATTAATCCTGGTTCAAACTGTAACGCAACCGCAGGCGGCAAAACAGTAAATGCAAACTTTAATCGATGTTTAAGCGGCACAAAACAAGAGTACCGATTAGAAGGTATTGTGAAATTAGAGTTTGACTCCAATGCAACCTGTAACACTTGGGTTTCAGGAAATTTACCTACATCAGGAAGCATTACAAGAACGGTCACATCTGGATTCAAACAAATACCATTAGCAAACATTTCAGACCCAACAATTGTTTCTACTGAATCATTACTAAATTATAAAAAAATACCTTATGGCGGTGGTATTATTACTACATTTCAAAATGATCGTAAAATTATATCGATTTTAGGAATGCATAGAAATAATGAGAATTCGTTCTCTCATACTTTACATACTTCGGTTCCATTAATTGTTTCAGGTACCCGAGCTTCAAATAATCGTAAAATTGAATCTGGAACTCTTTTGGTTGATCATAATAATGCAAAGTATACAACGACCTCAAATATATCAAATATTGAGTATGTTAATAATTGTTGTTATCCAGTATTAGGCACAATGGATATTGAATTTAGTTCTGAAAGTAAAATTTGGAACGGACAAAAGCAAAAAGTATTTTTCAATACAGGTACATGTGGAAAAGTCGATATTGCTGATAATGACGGAAAAATTACTCGACACACACTATCTGCTTGTTATTAAGACTGGTCTAAAAAAGCTGCGCCTATAACGCCTGCGGAATCACCTAATTTATTTTTATAAATTTGTGGTATAAAGTCACGTTTCCTAGAATCAGTAACTGAATGATTCGAGCGATTTAAAAAGGAATGATCCTGCATTAGGGTTCTAAGTTGTCTGTAGATTTCAGGTGGATTACTCATTCCTCCTCCTAAAACAAAATAATCAGGATCAAAAATATTACATAAATTGCCTAAAAATTTTGCAAGATCACGCTGATATTGTTCAACAACCGAAGCGGCAATAGGATCTCCATTGCGATAAATTTTAAATATTTCCGTAGATGATAGTGGATTTTTAAATTGAGAATTCATTCTACGCATAAAATGAGATTCAATGGCAGGTCCTGAAACATAGTTTTCTGCACAACCATTTCTTCCGCAATAGCAGGAAAGTCCATTGGTATAGAGTTCAGTGTGACCGATTTCACAAGCTCCTCCATTTTTTCCACGAAATAAACGTCCATTGATAATTGCGCCACCGCCACATCCAGTACCTAAAATTACACCAACAATTGTTTGGTTACCTTTTTTTATTTTAAATTCTTTTTCATAATCAAGACCTACGCCAAGATACCATTCGGCAAAAGCAAAACAATTTGCATCATTTTCAGACATAGTCTCACATTTTATACCAACTTTTTTTGCGATATCTTTTGAAAAGCATTCATCGACTAGCATTAAAGTATTCCCAAAAATCATTTTTTGATTCGTTGGATTTACGGTTCCAGGTAGTCCAACTCCAAGAAAGCCAATTTGGCTTGCTTTTAGCTTTGATTTTTTTAAGAGTTGAGCCATGGCTAAGCTTGAACGTAATAAGAGTGAAGAGTAACCTTGATCTCTTTCAGTAGGGATTCGAACACGATTAATTATTTTAAATTTATTCTGTGCGCTTTCAAGAATAATAATTTCTGTCTTAGTTCCGCCGACATCAATTCCAATTCGTTTCATTTTTTCTTAATAATCTCGAGTCTGTTGCTGCGAATCGACGAAGCAACGAAGCGACCATTCGTTCAACGGTTGGTTTGCGTTGCGTGCCGAGCCGAGACACACGAACAAAAAATAATGATTTGGATGGTGCCTTCTTCGTGTCGTATCGCTCTGGCAGCGGCGGTAACGCCTCGCTGCAGATGCTGCTGCTCGCCCACGTCGTCAACGCACGCTTGTTCGTCTCTTCGTCGTGCGCCAGCCAGCCAACTGCGCACGTGTTCGATCGACGGCGGCACGCCATCACAACCCTCGCCCCCAACAAAGCAATGCCAACGCAACGAACCGTTTACTTGACATTCTGTCGAACAGAAGTAGTGCGTGTGATCTTGCCAAAGCTGCCGCGCAGCAGCACGTTGCGAATCACGTTCTTGACGAACTGCTCTGCAGCGCGCGCGGCGGCAACCGGATCGCTGCCGACGCTGGCGCGAACCGATGCGGCGTCGACGTCGCAGAGTGGCGTGCGCACGTCGGTGTCGATGTTCGAGCCAGCGTAGTGCGCGCGCATTGATCGTGTACGTTTCCTCCTTCAAGTTCAGGGTCAAGAAAACCGGCAGACCGTACCGCGCATACTACACGTACGCGCAATCGTTG
>CAZPTV010000181.1:0-4611 GCA_964589335.1 uncultured Bacteriovoracaceae bacterium | reverse complement strand
TTTTAATATCAAGACCTACTTTAGCAAATCAACCTAAAGTCGAAGATGTACGTAAAAATTTTCAAGAAACATTAAAAACAAAAAAACCGCTTCAATACTTTTATACAATTATTGAGAAAAACTATGGTGTAAAAGCTGTAAACACATTACTTGCAATTGCAAATAGTGACTCCGAAAGCGATGAATTTAGATGGGCATCTTTATTTGGATTAGCAAAATTAAGCGGAACAGAAAGTATCTCAAATATAAGAAAATTCTTAGTTAGTAAGCATTGGTTTATGCGAGAGGCTGCGCTTCGAAGCTCGGTTATGTTGTGTAAAAACATTGAATCAAATCAATCTACATGTCGAGATGATGTGAAAAAAGATATCGCACTTCTTTTGAAAGATGAGTCACTTATTGTACGCACTAGCGCAGTTGATACTATTGCAAATCTGGAATTAAAAGATATGGGTACGGAGCTAATCAGTGTGCTGAAAGACCCAAAGAATTTCAATAAAGGCAATCCCCTCTGGATTAATAAACACGTTATTCAAACTATTCAAAAATTAAAACTTAAACAATATACTCCTGAACTCGTAGAGTTTTTAGATAAATATAGAACATCGAATTTAAGAATTGAAACCATTAAAGCACTTCAATCTCTAACTGGAAAAGCCTTCCCTGGCAAAACCGTAGAACAAGAAGTTTTTCTTTGGAAACGTACTACACAATCTGAAAAAACATTCTAATAGAAAATCAAATCATGTTTAAACTTCTTATTTTAATATTCGCTTTTTCAAATATCCTTCACGCAGATGAAACTGTGATTTTTCCCGATCAAAGACCTCATTTGTTTTATGGCTTTTCATTTGGACCCAGCTGGCTTGAACCCAATAAAGAAGTAAAAGAATCATATAAAAAAGGGTACCAACTTACAGCAAAAATTTTGTACTCAAAAGCAAATGATAATTTTATTTGGGATATTGGACCCGGCTTTTTTTATAATTATTTATCAGGAACAAATGAACTCATCAAACTTCCCTATAAAGAAGTTGTTGTTAAGACCCACTGGTTCTTGATTGAAGGGTCTCTTCGATATGCACTGAGTAAACATTGGCAAATAGGTCCAGTAATAAATACAATGCTAGGTTTAGATGTTGGTTTTGATGAGTATACAAATGGGAATGGGGTCAAGGCTTCGGTTCACGGTGGTATTCGTTTTGCGTATGAAACAATTGGATTTAATGGACTGCTTCGTTTTGGCGCACAATATTTAACTGATCTTTCAATTTCAAATCGGCAGTTACACGTAGCTCAACTTGAAATCCAATATGGCTTTCCATTAAACAAACAAGAACAAACACAAACGCAAAATAAAATCCTAGATGTTCCACAAAAGCCACAGCCAAAATTTGTAGATAAAGTTGGAGTCAACAATATTAAAATTCTTTTAAATGAAGGGATCTTGCGTTTTGATACTGCTAAATCAACTTTAAAAACAGGCTCTGAAGACATTTTAAAACGAATCTCAGTTGTTCTTATGAAACACCCCAATGAATGGAAAATTGTTAAAGTTGAAGGCCATTCTGACATAAGAGGGTCATTAGCAATGAATGATCGTCTATCAGCAAAAAGAGCCAAGGCAGTTGGAAATAAACTTAGTGAATATGGAATTCCAAGTAAAAGAATTCGTTCAAAAGGATTTGGTCCAAGAGTACCTATCGATAATGAAAATAATGAGGCAGCATGGCTATTAAACAGGCGCGTTGAAATTCTTCTTGATGGCGTAATAAATCCAGATGACTTAGTGAAAGAATTATTAGAAGTTAAATAATTGAAAATGCCTAAAAATATTTTGATTATAGGCGGCGGATTTGCTGGATTAAATCTCGCAAAAGGGCTCGCAAATCACAAACAATTCAAAGTGACCCTCATTGACCGAAGAAATTATCATTTATTTCAGCCACTCTTATATCAAGTTGCAACTGCAGGGCTATCTCCTGCCGACATTGCAGTACCCTTGAGATCATTGCTATCCTTTGCAAGCAATATCTCTGTTTTACTCGGCGAAGTTTTAGATATCGATTTAAATAAAAAAGAAATTACAGTTCAGACCCACGATTCATTTAAATTAAATTATGATGTTGTTGTTTTTGCTTGTGGTGCAAGCCATTCATATTTTGGAAATGATAAATGGGAGGAAAATTCACCAGGATTAAAAACTCTCGAACAAGCTACTGAAATTAGAAGAAGAATTTTAATGGCATTTGAGGAAGCCGAAAGAGAAAATAACATAGAGCTTAAAAAAGAATGGCTCAGTTTTGTAATCGTTGGCGGAGGTCCTACAGGAGTAGAATTAGCTGGCGCCATTGGTGAAATATCAAGAACAACACTATCAAAAGATTTTAAAAATATCGATCCTACGAATACAAGAATCATATTGATCGAAGCTGGAAATAGAATTTTATCGGCTTTTGATCATTCACTTTCAAGAAAAGCAGCGCGGGATTTAGAATCACTGGGCGTTCAAATTTGGACAAATTCTAAAGTCACAGAAATTGACTCCAATGGAGTACAAGTTGGCGCAGAGTTTTTTAGAGCAAAAACGGTAATATGGGCAGCTGGTGTTACTGCTTCGAAAATAAATCAAATCCTAGCAAGACAAGGCGCTAC
The DNA here is from genome assembly GCA_964589335.1 of uncultured Bacteriovoracaceae bacterium. Classification (GTDB taxonomy): domain Bacteria; phylum Bdellovibrionota; class UBA1018; order UBA1018; family UBA923; genus CAZPTV01. The sequence goes on along the minus strand of CAZPTV010000181.1, from coordinate 1,956 downwards.
ACTCGACTCAATAAATCGTGTTCATGTCGATCCATTTCTGCGCTTAATGTGCAAACAAACCCCTTTGGAAGATTGCTTTATTCTTGGCGACCAGGCAAACGTTCAAATGATTCCATCTAAACAAGCTTTGCCTGGACTTTGTCCTGTGGCCATTCAGCAAGGTCAGTACTTGAGTAAATACTTATTGGGAATAAATAAATTACCATTTCAATATGTCGACAAAGGAATCATGGCTACGATTGGTCGAAAAAAAGCAATTGCAGAAATTGGTAAAATTAAATTAAGTGGATTTATCGCATGGTGTGCATGGCTATTTGTGCATATTTTTTATTTGATTGGATTTAAAAATAGATTTTTTGTATTCATGCAATGGGTCTGGTCATATATAACATTTTCTCGTGGGGCACGTTTGATTACAGGTAAAAATTGGAAATTGAATGACTAAATTATTTTTAAATAATTTTTATCATATTATTCCAACCTATAAAATTCCACAGTCCCATTCTCTTGAATGGATTCAAAAAGCACATCAAATCTCTGCTAATGATGAGTTTACATCTGAATGGATCGAAAAAGCTGTACGTAGATTTTCATGCAAACCCGATCAAATTGAATTTCGTCACAGCTTTATCGATGATTTCAATAATTTTAATTGGAATGATAAAAATATTTATGCTTTAAATGAAAACCCTGCGGGATCAACAATTTCAAAACGAATGCTGGCGTTCGATCAATATTCAGAAATGTGTTTTGATATGCTTTTTAAAAACAGTCTTAATGAAGTAGCAAGAAATTTACTTCATGTTACTTGTACTGGTTATGTGGCTCCAAGTGCAGCTCAAAAATATATCCAAAAAACAGACACTCATCAAAAGACTTTAGTAACACATTTGTATCACATGGGTTGTTACGCATCTATTCCTGCACTTAGAGTTGCCAGTGGTTTAATTTCAAATAAAAATGAAAAGAATAATGACCGCATAGACATCGTACATACAGAAATTTGCTCAATTCATCTAAATCCAACTCTACACCATCCAGAACAACTTGTTGCTCAAAGCTTGTTTTCTGATGGAGCGATTCGATATTCTTTAGACTCAAATGCGAATGGAAATTCATTTGAAATTATTGCACTCGATGAGTGGATTATTCCCAATTCATTAGATGAAATGAGTTGGAATTTAACTGAATATGGCATGAGAATGACACTCTCAAGATTTGTGCCTCAAAAAATAACAAAATCTTTAAAAGAATTTGTAAATTCAATTCGTTCACGAGCAAATTTAAATTCTAACAATCCTATTTATGCAATACACCCAGGAGGTCCTAGAATCTTAAGTGAGATAAAGAATTTATTACAACTTTCTGACAGTCAAATTGAATTCAGTAATACAATACTAAAATATCGAGGCAATATGTCTTCAGCAACATTGCCTCATATCTGGGAACTGATTTTAAACGATCGACGTGTCGAACAGGGTCAAGAAATTATAAGTCTTGCATTTGGCCCAGGACTAACCTTGTGTGGAGCTATTTTTAAAAAATGCTAAAATACTTATTTTTAATCACAATCATTTTACAAGATCTAGCGCTTTTAATTGATGAGTTTTACTTTCATCATAAAAGAATACTCCCAAAGTGGGAACGCATTGGTCATCCCTTGGATACGATCACTATTATAATTTGCACTGGGTTTCCGCTTCTTTTTAATTTAAATGAAATCAATATTAAGCTTTATGTCGGACTTGCTATATTTTCTTGTTTATTTGTAACGAAAGATGAATGGGTTCATTCAAAAGAATGCAATCCATTTGAAAATTGGCTACACTCTATACTTTTTATCATCCATCCTATTTATTTAATTGGAATTTGGTGGTTTTGGAGTAATCAAGAATTTAAATTGATTCAATTATTTCTTTTAGGATCAATACTTTTTTTAACTTATCAACTCATCTA
>CAZPTV010000180.1:0-4613 GCA_964589335.1 uncultured Bacteriovoracaceae bacterium | reverse complement strand
ATTACTGGAATTAAACGATTCATCATTGGTAATTTTACTTTTTTACCAATTAAGTGTTTGTATCGTTCGTCCTCAGGGTGAACCGCTACAGCGCTATCACCTAATAATGTTTCTGGTCTCGTTGTAGCAATAATCAAAGTATCTTTTGAGTTTTCAGAAATATATTTGATATGCCAAAAATGTCCTTTTTTATCGACTGGTTTAACTTCAAGATCAGAAAGTGCAGTTTGACATCGAGTGCACCAATTGATGAGTCGTTTTCCTCTATAGAGAAGGCCTTCCTCATAAAAGCGAACAAAGGCTTCCCTTACAGAATGAGATAATCCTTCATCCATTGTAAACCTTTCGCGACTCCAATCAGGACTGCCGCCAAGTTTACGCATTTGCTGTGTTATGATATTTCCGTGCTTCTCTTTCCATGACCAAATTCGTTCTATAAATTTTTGTCGACCTAATTGATGGCGCGTTAATCCTTTTTTCGAACCATCGAGTGCAGGCTCTTTAGAAATTTCTCGTTCAACTACCATTTGTGTTGCAATTCCAGCATGATCAGTTCCAGGCAACCAAAGTGCATTGAACCCTTTCATTCTTTTCCAACGAGTCAAAGCGTCTTGTATCGTAACAAACAGAGCATGCCCATTATGAAGTGCTCCCGTCACATTTGGAGGGGGCATTTGAATTACAAATGATGGTTTTGTTGAATGGTCATCCGCTTTAAAATAACCATTTTTCTCCCACCATTGATATAAATTAGATTCAAAATTCTCCGGATTATATGCTTTTTCCATAATTGAATTTTAAAAATCAATTTACTCCGACTGATTTCCAGAATTTGGATCAGATGATGAATCCGATGGTTTTTTATCTTTATCATCTTTTAAATATTTTTTTTTAATATAATCCCATCGTGTTTTTCTTGGAGTCTCTTCACCACTTGAACCCGCATTACCAAAGGACCTGCGTTCACCACCACCGCTTCCAGTACGGCCTCTGTTATTAAATCGGCCTCCACCCGTTCGTCCTCCGCCACCAGCACGATTATTGAATCTACCTCTACCTCCACCTCTACTGCCGCCACGACCTCCTCGATCATTGTATGGCCTTTGTGGTCTCGGATTTCCTTGGGGTTCTTGTTGTTCTCCAGGAGTCTGATTTCCTATATCCTCACTGATTGATGTTTGTGTGGGTGCTTGATCTAATGAATCTGCATGTTGGTTTTCAAATGATTGATTTGCAGGCATTTGATTGCCAAGATTTTCTGTCTCAACAGAAGGAATATTTGCTTGTGTCACTAAACCTTCTGCATTTTCATTCGTAACTGGCTGATCTGTATGCTGCTGTTCAAATGCTGTATCTTGATCTCGTCTCGATTGATTTCTATACGGCCTTTGATTCGAACCTCGACCGCCTTGTTGATTTCGATTATTTTTTTGAAATCGACCCGTGCGCTTCTGATGTTGATTTCGATAAGGTCTTCTTTCACGCGACTCTTGAGCTTGATCATTCCCTTCAAGTGCCCCACCCTGTGTTGCTATTGAATTAGAATTATCATCTAGACTTTCACTTTCAGGGTCATTTTGATTAGACGAGTTTTCTTGCGACCTCGCTGCATCTTGAGCCTGCTTTCTTTCATCATAGGCTAGCTTTTGAAGATGAACATTTAATTTCTGACGTAACTTTTGACGTCTCTCTTCATTATTCATGGCTTCTTGTTTGCCATCGCCACGATGAGAAACCATTTCATAATGCTCCAATGGGTACGCGCCATTTGAACGGATAGAAATTTTCTTTCCAAACTCATGTTCAAACCGTTCTACTACATCTCCCTTATCACCTTGTAAAATATCTCCAACTTCTGGATGACATTGGATTGTAATTGCCGTTGTATCTTTATCAAACGATTCACGTTCTATATCACGTAAAATATCATAACTAATTGTTAATGGATTCTTAACAAATCCTCTACCCTTACAATGCGTGCACGGTTGACACAAAGAACGAACAATTGTGTCTCTTGTTCGCTTTCTTGTCATCTCAACTAATCCAAGTTGAGAGATTCGCATAATGGTAGGACGAGCCCTGTCTTTTTTAAGCTCTTCTTCTAATGCTTTAAATACTTTATCTTTATGGATATCTTTTTCCATATCAATCAAATCCATGATGATAATTCCACCACAGTTACGTACTCGCATTTGATAAGCGATCTCTTTGACTGCTTCTAAATTTGTTTTTAAAATTGTTTCTTCAAGATTTTTCTTACCGACAAATCTTCCTGTATTTACATCAATAGCAACTAGCGCTTCAGCTTGGTCGATCACAATGTATCCACCAGACTTCAACCAAACTCTTTTCTCTAGTGCTCTCTCAATTTCTGGTTCAATGCCATAATAATCAAAAATTGGCATCCCACCTGAATATTGTGAAAGCTTGTCTTTCATATGTGGAATGAATTTTGAAATAAATCTTTGAATGTTTTTAAACTCTCTTTGTGAATCCACTATAATTTCATCAATATCATCATTCACAATATCTCTTATGGATCTCAACACAATATTTAAGTCTTGATATACAACAGATGGTGCTTTTTGTTTTTTAAACTTTCTTTGAATTTCATTCCATGTTTGTACAATGAAATCTAAATCTTCTTTCAATTTTTCATCGGTTTGTTTTCCACTTGCCGTTCTAACAATCACACCTGTTTTTTCAGGGCGGATTGAGCCAATAATTTCCTTTAATCTTCTACGTTCAAAATCTGATTCAATTCTTCTTGAAACCCCGACATGATCAACCGATGGCATAAATACTAAATAACGACCGGGTAAGCTTACATGACACGTTAGTCTTGCACCTTTTGTTGCAATAGGATCTTTTGCAACTTGAACTATAATTTCCATTCCTTCTTTAACTAGGTCTTCAATTTTAGATTGCTCTCTGCGACGACGAGGCATCATTTCATCATCTTCTTCACTACGTGGCTGTCTATTATTGCGACCTTTAAAATTTCGATCTTTTCGATTTGAATGATGAGGTGCTCTTCCTCTATTCTGCCTTACAGGGGCAGCAATTTCGGCTGGAGCAGTCGTTACGTCTACAGGTTCAACAGAAGTAGCAGTCACATCAACCGTCTCTGCTTCAGCAGTTACCGTTTCAGTAGTTACTGAATCAACTGCTTCGACTTTTTGGACTGTATCTTGAACCTCACTTACCCAGGCATCGATATCAATCATTGGTTCTGATCTTGTAATTCCTGCTGCATCATTTGAATCTTCATCTGAATCATCATCTGGAACAAATCCACGCGCGATAGGCTCTAAATTTTCATCTGGAGCCGCAGCCGATGCATAACTTTCTTGCCTTGGTTTTTCTTCTTCTATTAAATTGGTTTGGTTCTCAGCTTCAATACTTTCAGAGTCTTCATCGTTCTCACTAACTTCAGTTGAATCTATGTCATCAGCACTTAATACTTCATCTGAAAATTCTTCTGCATTTTCTTCTGCAATCTCTCCGACAGATTCATCTGTATTTTCTTCAGTAAATTCTTCTAAATTAGTCGACGGGCTAGCTACTGTACTTTGCACTGTTGATGTATCAACACGATTTCCGATACTATCATCAATCTCATCTGAGATGTTTGTGGCTTGTGGTTGGCCTTGTTGCGCAGCTTTCATTGCTTCCATTTGCTTGCGCTTGGCCTCCATTTCGGCCAAATATTCTTCCTCACTTATGTCTAACATTCCTTTCGCATATTGATTTTGTTGTGCCGCAAATTCTTCAGGTGTTCCTGGAATTAAAGGCTGCATAAAACGAGGTCTTTGATTCATTAAGTTGCGATTGTTTTGAAATCGATTTGGCCTTGGACCACGTGACATCTTTTTATTATTTCGATTATTTTTTAACCCACCACCATTTCGGCGGTTGCTTCGTTGATTGTTGAAACGATTATTGCGATGATTTCTAAACCCACCAGAGCTAGTGTGTGGTCTCTCTTGCCGACTTTGCGCTGGAGCCACATTTTCGGACATATCTGATGTACTTTCCGTTGACGCTTCCAATGCTTTTTCAACTGTTTGCTTGTCTGGAAGTGGATTCGTTTTCATCGGCTTATCCATATCTGGATAATAAACATCATCAACATATAGAAATGCTGCTTTCTCATGTCCGATATCAACGAATGCGGCCTGCATTCCCGGCAATACTCTTAAAACTTTTCCTTTATAGATATTTCCAACAATGCCCACATCTGAATCTCTTTCAATGAGCAAATCTTGAACTTCACCATCGTGAAGTAAGGCAATTCGCGTTTCTGGCAACATTGCATTTATAATTAACTTATTTGACATAACTAAAACCTCAGTTCGAGGACACGCATAGAAACTGCCCATTCGTCTTTTAAGACTTTAGGGGCTTGAGACACAAAAGCAATCATTCGATCACTTTTTAAATTCGCAAAAGTTTTTTGTTTCCGTAAAATCAATCGACTTGAATCATCTTTCTTCTTTTCTTTTTTATCTGATCCAGTTTCTTTTTCTTCGGAACCAGCTTCACCAGTTTTTTTATTCTCTTTTTCAATTTTTGGTTTTATGAGCAATTCTTCCGGATCGATTTCATCTTCT
>CAZPTV010000179.1:0-4631 GCA_964589335.1 uncultured Bacteriovoracaceae bacterium | reverse complement strand
ATTTAAAATTTGGATCATTGAAAAGTTTTAGCCAATACAAACAACCTTCACATATTGTTTGGGATGATAAAACATATAAAGGTGAAGCATATGCTACATATGCTTGGGCATGTTATGTGGCAGAAGTGAGTGTTGATACCGTAACATTTGAAACGAAAGTAGACGATTTCGTTGCAGTTCAAGAAATTGGGCGTGTAGTAAATCCAAAAATGGCAGAGGGACAAATTGAAGGGGGAGTTGCGCAGGCAATTGGATATGCGCTTTATGAAAAAGTACAATATCAAGAAGGACGCATGATGAATAATACGATGACAAATTATATAATGCCAACTTCAATGGATTTGCCTGAAATTAGAGTATTTTTTGAAGAATCACCATGCGCCTATGGGCCTGGTGGTGCAAAAGGTATTGGTGAGCTTCCGATGGACGGAGCTGCTCCAGCCATTCTAAATGCGGTTCAAAATGCAACCGGAATTAAAGTAAATAAAATTCCAATGACACCAGAGGTTTTCATGGAAGCGATGCGGTTACAAAAATGAAAAAATTTAAATTAAATATTAACGGTAAACAAATTAAAGTTGAGGCGCATCCGTTTGCACGATTGCTTGATGTTATACGTGAGCAAGTCGGACTAACTGGAACAAAAGAGGGATGTGGTGAGGGTGAGTGTGGTGCCTGCTCTGTTCTAGTAGACGGTGAACTTGTGAATTCTTGTTTAATACCAATCGTACAGGCTGAAGGAGTAAAAATAAGGACAATTGAGGGAGTGGCAGATAAAACTAAACTATCAAAAATTCAAGAAGCATTTATCAATAATAATGGGGCTCAATGTGGAATATGTACGCCAGGAATGGTTCTCGCTTCAATAAATTTATTATCTAAAAATAAAAAGCCAAATCAATTAGAAATTAAAGAAGCATTGGCGGGGAATTTATGTCGATGTACGGGATATATGAAAATATTTGATGCAATTAGAGATACAATGAATAGCGGTGGAAAATCAAAATGAGAGGATATCTGCCAGCCTACGAAATGATTCGTGCTAAAAATTTAAACGAAGCACTACGACTATTAAATCAAAAAAAAGAAGAATTGCGTTGCTTCGCAGGTGGAACTGACTTGATGGTGCTGATGGCGGCAGGAAAACTGTTGAAAGGTAAATATCTAGATATTTCTAAAATTAAAGAATTAAAAAATATAAAGATCAAACCAAACTATATTGAGATTGGTGCATTAGTTACTTTCAGCGAAATTATTAATCATAAGGTAATTCAAAAGGAATTTCCAAATCTTGTTCAAGCAGCAAGAGAAACAGGTTCCATTGCTATTCAAAATCGTGGCACGATAGGTGGAAATATAGCAAATGCATCACCAGCCGCTGATACTCCGCCTGCACTGATTTCATATAATGCCGAAATTGAGCTTGTATCGGAGAAACAAAAAAGGACATTCCTTTATTCAGAATATCATACAGGGTACAAAACCTACGTAATGCAGGCGAATGAAATCATCCGTTGTATTCGATTGCCGCGGATTAAGAAAAAGAGAATCCATTATTATAGAAAAATTGGAACAAGAAAAGCGCAGGCAATTTCAAAAATTTGTTTTTCTGCATGTGCGACTTTTGAAAAAAATAAAGTCATAGATATCAGCATTGGACTGGGAAGCGTTGGACCCACGCCGATTAAAAGCGTGCAGTTAGAAAAATATTTAAAAAATAAAAGTCTAAATGAAATATCGATTCAAGATGCGAGGAATCTTTTATATCGAGAAATTTCTCCAATAGACGACATAAGATCAACAAAAGATTATCGATTATTGGTTGCACAAAATGTTTTAGAGCAATTTTTATGTGGAATTGGGTAGATAAAGTTCAAGAATTAAAATCGGACGGAAAAATCTTCGCCATTGTAACATTGGTCGAACATAGTGGTTCTTCGCCTCGAGAACCTGGAGCCAAGATGTTAGTTACCTCAGATGCATTCTGGGGTTCCGTTGGTGGAGGAAGACTTGAATGGGTTGTACTAGAAGAGGCAAGACGTGTTTTACATTCTGGAGAGTCAAAAAAAATACGAATACCGTTGGGTGCAAAAACAGGACAATGTTGTGGCGGCATTGTTGAAGTATTTATTGAAGTCGTTGGAAGTTTAGCTGAAGTTACAATCTTCGGTGCCGGTCACGTAGCGCAGGCTTTATCAAAAGTACTTCTTGGTACCCCATTTCGAGTTCATTTAGTAGACGAACGTAAAGAGTGGATTCAAATCAAACCCTGTCCAGAAAATGTTGTTTGTCATGAAATGTCTTGGGAAGATTATATTGAGTCAGAAATTAAAGAATCAAAAAATAGCTATTTTCTGATCATGACACACGATCATCAACAAGATTTGGCAATCCTAGAAAAGCTCATTCAAAAAGAATTTAAATATTTAGGACTCATCGGAAGTGAATCTAAGAAAACACGTTTTATTAATTTACTCACTGATAAATTTAAATCCATCGGAAAAGACCCTGATTTATTGAAGAAAATCCACTGTCCGATTGGAAAAAAGACCGGAAAATCACCGCAGGAAGTCTCCATTAGTATTGCGGCAGAATTACTAGACGCATACCATAATGGATAAATCTGAATTTTCATTTATCCTTCTCGCTGCCGGAAAGTCTGAAAGAATGGAATCTCCGAAAGGGTTACTGAAAATCAAGAACCAGAGTTGGATTGAAAATCAAATTCAAGCAATAGAGAGTCTTGGTTTTGATAATATTATTGTTGTTCTTGGATACGATTCGGAAAAATATTTCGAAGTTTTAAAAAATAAAAAAATTAAATTTGTAATCAACTCCATGCCTGAAAGAGGAAAGTTTAGTTCTCTCAAGAACGGTTTAGACGTTTTACCGAAGTATTATAAAGGGGTATTTATACTTCCAATTGATACACCAATTTCGAAGAGCTCGCTTTGCGATGAAATGATAATAAATTTAAATGATGTTGATGTCGTTGTACCGAGTTATCGCCATAAAGGGGGCCATCCTGTTTTAATTTCTAAAAATTTTGCTAATCAATTAAGAATTAAAGATGATCATTCTAGATTGGATCATTTGATCGGTGAACTTGATACGAATAAAATAAAATATTTAAACACTGATGATGATATTATTTTACTCAATTTAAATACGAAATTTGAGTGGGAGAAGTATTTAAGCTCTTTTAAACAAGAGAAAAGCTAAATAGGTAGCGCCAATTCCAAGGATAGGACTTAAAGTGATATAAAGGAGTCCCAATGTTGCTCTGCCATTTAAAATCAGTTGCAAACTTTGAAGAGAATAACTTGAGAATGTTGTAAAGCCTCCAAGAAGCCCAGCCATTATGCCTGTTCGAATTTCAATTCCTAGGCCCGTACGTTCAAAGCCAAAAATGTAAGTAACACCAATCAAAAAGCTACCCGTTATATTGATACAAAAAGTAGCAATAGGAAATTGTAGCAATTGTGGATTTGGAAAAAGCAAATCAAGACCATATCGAATTCCTGTACCAATCATTCCAAAGATGAGTACGTAGTAAAGTGAACTCATTTAAAAATCTCACGATAGCATTTTAAAAAACGATTTAACATGGTTGTCTGATTGCCAAGATATCCAATGCTGAGCCTAAGTAGTCCTGGTGAAAGGTTCATTTTAATTTGTTCGTCAGCCGGTATCTCGCTCGATGTACTAACCGAGGGACAACTCATTAGTGTGCGCGAAAATCCTAGGGATACAGCATAAAGTCCAAATTTTTCGTCTTGTAGTTTTTGTGCGAGCTTCATAGCATTGTCAGGTGTTTTACAATCAACCGTCATCATTCCGCCGAATCCAAATTCAACATTCATTAATTCTTTCATTTTATTATGGTGGACATGTTCTTTTAATCCTGGATACGTAACGTCGATGCCATGGTTTTTAAAATTTTCAGCAAGGTAAAAAGTCATTTCAGAATGTGCCTTCATTCGAATGGGTAAGTGGTCAAGACGCAAGTAAAGCTCATGTGCAACTCTTGGATCCATCACAGGACCTGTAAGCATAATTGCTCCATGGTTAATGTCTACCAGAGCATCAATAAATTTTTTATTCGAAGCGATTGCGCCGGCAATAAGATCGCTAGATCCCGAAATATATTTAGTACAAGAATGAATGACGATATCCGCACCATAAGTACTTGGTGTAAAAATCAAGGGTGTAAATGTATTGTCTACAACAAAGGTTAGACCATGTTTTTTTGCAAACGTACTAATTTGGGGTAAATCACTCAGACGCAATAATGGATTACTTAGGGTCTCGGTATAAATTACTTTTGTGTTTTTTTTCAGCGCAGCATTGATTTGAGCAGAGTCTTCAATATTTACAAATGTTACTTCTATATTTCGCTTTGGAAAATAATTCTTAAATAAAGCGTAGGTGCCCCCATAAACTGTATTTGAGCTAATGATGTGACCGCCTTCGGGTAGCAATTGATCAAGTGTGCATGCGATTGCCGCCATTCCGCTTGAAACTCCAATGGCTGCTTCCATCCCTTCCATCGCAGCGATTTTTTTTTTAATTATAGAGACTGTTGAATTCGAGTGACGATTGTATAAATAGACGCCTTCCTATTATACATA
>CAZPTV010000178.1:0-4644 GCA_964589335.1 uncultured Bacteriovoracaceae bacterium | reverse complement strand
CCATCACTTTCATCCCATGCATGGAAAAGAACTTCATACAATTATAGTGAACGAGGATCTTTCACATTTTGCGCATTTTCATCCAGCAGTAGCGTTTATGGATCCTCAGGGAAACCATCACCACGCAGGTTATTTCGAAGCAAAACTAAATCAGAGTTCTTCAGATCCAGACAATCAAGATTTAATTCGCGCCACCCCATTTGGTGGTGAGTATTTTATTTTCGCTGAATCAATGCCAATGGGTTATTCGATGACAACTCTTCCTTTACAGATGTCGGTTGAAGGTTTGCCAAAAGAAAAGACACCTTTAGTTTTAGATCCAGTACTTTCAGATGGAAAAATAATAAAACAACAAGATGGATATCGTTATACATTAAATGTCGAAACGTATCCTCATTGCGGGACCTTCTCCGTTTTATTAAAAATTTTCATAGAAAAATTAAATTTTGAAAAATCTATGTTTGAGCCTGTTTTAGATTTGCAGCCCTGGTTACAAACATTTGGTCATGCTGTTTTAATTTCTGAGGCCGGAACCAATGCAAAAGAAAAGAAATTTATACATTTGCATGCGGTTTGGCCATTGCCGGGAGATCCAAGTAATGAACGTGGTCCATATTTAGAAATTACTACAGACAATCATGGGCTAATGGTTGCAGGTATATACAAAGCATGGGTTCAGTTTAATCATTTAAATAAAATTCAAACGATACCATTTGTTGTTGAATTGAAAGAACCCCCACAGTTTTTTTTCGATAAGTCCAAATCCGAATTCTGTTTGTAAGATTATTTATCTCGAAAGTCTTGACATAAGTATTTGAATTTATTAAGTATCATATACGATGAATTTCATCCTATTTCATGTTAAAAGCATATGACGAGGTACTAATTATGACTGATCAAATTTTAGATATTTCCTTAGAATTTACGCCGAATCCAAATACTTTAAAGTATGTAATCAATAAAACCTTACTTGAAAAAGGTGCAGCTAATTTTATAAATAAAGAAGCAACCGTGGATAAATCACCACTTGCTCAGAAATTATTCGAAGTTTCAGGAGTTTCTGCAGTAATGATTGGTAAAAATTTCATAACAGTTACAAAGGGTGAAAATGGTGATTGGGAAAGTTTGAATAATGGAGTAATGGCAACGCTAAAGTCACATTTAAATGAAGGTTTGCCAATTGTTAACTTTGACACAACTAATACATCCCATACGGGTCAAGGTTCAGGAGATATAGAGACGCGAATTCGTGATATTTTAGATGCTGAAATCAGACCTGCGGTTGCTATGGATGGTGGAGATATTACATTTGATCGTTTTGAAGATGGAATTGTCTATCTGTATATGCAGGGTTCATGCTCAGGATGTCCAAGCTCAACAGCAACATTAAAAATGGGAATTGAAACGCGATTAAAAGCAGCGATTCCTGAAGTACAAGAAGTAATTAGTATTTAAAATAAAATTATGCAGAGATTAAACTGTTCTGCGTCAAATATAATTAAATAAATCTTCCATAATACGCTTTTTTTGTAAGACAAACATGATAGGCTGTTGGCTTCTATGTTGTTCTACAGTCAAATTAAAAGACGATTTTCACAAAATACTTGGCGTAAAGGTCAGGCACATTACTGGCAAGATATTGTCCAAGGAGTGAAGTTAAAAAAAGATCAAGTAAGCGCTCGTGTATTACATCATGAACCATATAAAGTTAGCATCCAAACCATTCGTGGTGGTTTAGGAAAATTTTTATGCGATTGCCCTTGGGGTAAAACAGCGGCGGCAAATCCAGAAGCTGAGCCATGCGAACATGTAGCGGCTTTATGTATTTGGGTCGTAGAGCGGGGAAGTTTGCTTCGCGCAGGACTCATCGATGGTTCCGTTCAGGGAGACGATGAAGATAAAAAGAAGAAGAAAGAAAAAGAAAAAATTAGTGCTGAACCCATCGCATTTGTAAGACCTTTATTAGAACATGATGTGTTGACGTCAATAACCGTTGAGCCAGCTCTACGTTACACAGATCCCAAGACAGGCAAACCAAAAATAGAAGTATTAAATTCGTTAGTAATGATGGATATCGCTCCAGGTAGAGTAGAAATTTGTAAAATTTGGAAAAACTCAAAAGATCAACACCTTGAAATTCGGCATGAACAAATTCCGATACTTGGAAAAATAGACAATCCTCGAATCACTCATTCTGGAAACTCAATGCTTGATCAGCTTGCATTGATTTATGGAACTCAAGATAAAGCACGAATTGTTTTTCATCCGTTGCTTGAAGGTGGACTCGAGCGAGAAGGTTTAAAGTTATTTGAATTAAATGTTGGAAAGCGCACTGAAAAAGGTCGTGAATTGACCTATGTTTTTAAAAATTCAAAATTAAAAGTTGATTCTGAGCGAATCGATGCAAGCTCAGCAAAGGGATGTGTTAGTTCTCGGTTTTTCTGGTCGTACGGCATAGAAAAAAATCCAAAACTTTATCGTTTTGAAACACCATTATCGATGATCGTTCGATATGCAAATCGTTCTGGGATGATGCCTGAAACATCATCAAAAACTTTTAAGCCTGAAGGTCGAACATTACTTGAAGAAGATACAGATCATAATATACATCCGCTTGCAGCCTATCGTTTGAGCTTAGAGTTGGGAGTTGAAAACTTTAATGTCGACAAAGACTGGGAAGAGTTTCAAGAGTGGAAAAAGAACTTTGAACGTAAACAAATTCCAGCTCTTCCGAAAGTTGAATATGGCTTTGAATTGCGTGACTATCAGACAAATGGCTTAAGTTGGATGTGGTCGCTTTACCATCGTAGACTTGCTGCTCTTCTTGGTGATGATATGGGTCTCGGAAAAACTCACCAGGTCATGGCATATCTATCTAGTATTTATTGTGTTAAAAAAGAAAAAAAACGTCCGTCACTCGTTGTGGCACCTAAATCAGTTGTTGCTGCTTGGATACAAAAATTAGACAAATATCCAACAGGACTAAAGTGGCAAGTTTTTCATGGATCCGGTCGAGTCGCGAAATTTGATCAAGTTAATATTGTTTTAACTACATATGGAATTTTGCAAAAAGAATCAATACTAAGAGATTGCGAATGGGAAACTGTTATTCTAGATGAAGCTCAAGCGATTAAAAATGCAATGACAATCAGTTCAAGGGCTGTGCGTGTTTTGAAAGCACGTTTTAGAATTGCAATGACGGGAACACCAATTGAAAATCAAACAACCGACCTTTGGTCTGTTATGGAATTTTTATTGCCAGGTTATTTGGGATCATTACCAAGGTTTAAACGCTTGTATGGTGCTGGAAGAGAAGTGAGTTCTCCGGCTCAAGCAGAAGCATTAAAACGTTTAGTCATGCCATTTTTATTAAGAAGAACAAAATCACAAGTTCTAAAAGAATTGCCTGAAAAAACGGAAGAAGTATTAACTTGTACGATGACTCAATTACAAAAGAAAATATACGATCAATATTTAAATAGCCGTGAAGCAGAACGTATACGACAAGATCTTAAGGGTGAAGGTAAAGTTGACTATGCTGGAATCTTGGCATTGTTAACGAGATTAAAACAAGTCTGTGATCACCCGCGACTTCCTGACTATATGGCTGGGAAAAAGAAAAAATTAGATCCATCTGAAAGCGGAAAATGGGCAGCATTTGAAGAAATTATTCATGAGGCATTAGGGTCAGATTTAAAGGTTGTCGTTTTCACTCAATATTTAGGTGTAATGGATTTTATTAGTCAGTGGTTAAAAGAACATAAAATTGGTCATGTTGAACTTCGTGGTTCAACGGCGGATCGCTCGCTACCATTGAAAAAATTTCAAGAAGAACCTGAAATTAAAGTATTTCTTTGCTCTTTATTGGCTGGTGGACTGGGTATTGATTTGACCGCGGGAAGTGTTTGTATTCACTATGATCGATGGTGGAATCCAGCAAAAGAAAATCAAGCGACTGACCGATTACACAGACTTGGTCAAACGCGTGGTGTTCAGGTTTTTAAAATGCAATGCCCTGATACAATTGAAGAAAGAGTAGCCATGATTATTCAATCAAAAATGAGTCTTTCTGAGGCTTTAATTGAAGAATCTCCTCTTGGCTTGAGCGTATTTTCAAGGGATGATCTTTTGGCTCTTCTAACCGATCGGCCTAAACCGACATCAAAATCGAAGGATTTAGACGAATTAGAAGATTAAAAATATTAATTGAAGGAGATCGATTGTGAAAAAAAATATATTTATTTTATCAGCGTTATTTATAGTTGGCTCAGCTCAAGCTGCTATGACCAAATATACCCTCGATGGCTCACACTCAAGTGTTGGCTTTAAAGTTAAACATCTTATGATTTCATCTGTAAAAGGTAAGTTTGAAAAATTTTCTGGAGAACTTGAGATGGATCCTGCAAAAGTAGACTCATTAAAGGGTACTGGTGTAGCAGAAACAAAATCCATTAATACTTCAGATGCTAAGAGAGACGAACATTTACGTTCACCAGATTTTTTTGATGCTGAAAAATATCCTGAATTAAAATTAGTCGTGAAAAAAATCTCAAATTTAAAGGGTAAAAAAGGAAAGATGGAAGCAGACCTCACCATTCGTGATAAAACAAAAACGGTAAATTTTGATTATGAATTTGGTGGTGC
>CAZPTV010000177.1:0-4659 GCA_964589335.1 uncultured Bacteriovoracaceae bacterium | reverse complement strand
GGTAAATTTCAACTCTATACAAGTGACTTTATAAAACATATTGAGAAAGATTTGCTTTCTAAATAACGAGCTGACATTGGTTAACCAAAAAATACTGGGAAAAAAATTCTCTCCCCTTGCATCAAAACAGATGATGAATTCTAATAATAGTTACGGAGGAAACTCAGGGTGGAGTGGGACATTCCCAAGGAAGGGAACCTTCGTCTTCAAAATATTTTTTTTGCGACGTTTATTTTCTTCCTGCTATTATCATTTTCAAATCGAAGTTGGGCGCTCTTTATTCCTACCATTCGTGTTTTGGTTGAGAATGAGCAGCCGTCTACAAAAATTGAGGGATACGACCTCATTTTGAGAAGTGCTGAAAATCAAGAATTTATTTTTCGAGATCAAGATCGAGCACAGTTTTCATTTCAATGCACTTTGAATGGAAAAATTAACTTTATAAACAATAAAACTAAAGAGAAAAAAGTACTATCTGGTCCGATAAAAATAGAAAGTCTCGGTGGTTTTTTAAAAATAAACGGAAGACAGTTTCGTGATGATTTGTTTTTGTATTCTTCTAATAAAGAATGTTTGGTTGTAAATCATGTCGATTTAGAAAAATATGTTGCAGGTTTATTGCACTCAGAAATGAATGCAAGTTGGAACTTAAATACGCTCATGGCTCAAGCCGTAGCAGCGCGAAGTTATGCTATTTATCAAATGATCAAAGCGGGAAGCCTAAGGACGAAAGAAATAAAGGCACCATTTGATCTAGAGTCGACTATTAAATACCAAGTTTATGAAGGTGCAAATCAAGAGCGATATAGAGCGATTAAAGCAGTGGAGCAAACAAGAGGGATGGTTCTGACTTACAAAGGTGAGCCCATTAAAGCATTCTATCATTCAACTTGTGGTGGTTCGACGGAATCCGTTGCAAAAGTTTGGGGAAAATCCCTGCCATATATGAAATCAGTACATTGTGGTTTTTGTAATAAATCACCAAGATACAATTGGAGATATGTAATCAATAAACAAGATTTTCAGAAGAAATTAAATAAAATTGGATTTGCTAGTAATCAACTTACAGGGATAAAAGTTTTAGAAAAAAATGGAATCGGTAGAGCGCACTGGATTGAAATTAAAGATGTATTGGGCACAAAACAAATTCATGCCATTCGACTGCGTGATTTGCTTGGTACATTAAACATCATGAGTACAGATTTTGAAGTCCATTTAGTTGGTGATTCTCTAATTTTTAATGGACGTGGATCTGGTCATGGGGTCGGAATGTGCCAATATGGCGCAAAAGCCATGGGAGAAGCGGGGTTTGAATACAGCAATATTTTAAAACATTATTATCCAGAAGCAAAACTTACTCGTTTTTACTAAATTTTTGATATAAACATTAAGCATGAAAATGAAGTTGAAGCTGAAGCGCATTACGTTTCCCGTAGGCCCATTGGCATGTAATTGTTCAATTGTTTTTGATCCAAATTCAAAAGAAGCTATCGTCATCGATCCAGGTGATGAAGCGCATGAAATTATAAATCATTTAACTAAAGAAAAAATCAATGTGAAGTGGGCACTCCATACGCATGCGCATTTTGATCATTTTGGTGCATCAGCTGAATTGAAAGAATGGGATTCAAAGATTAAACTCTCCTTGCATCAATCGGATCATGAGCTTTGGAAAAACTTAGTAAAACAAGGTTCTATGTTTGGATTTGAATTCGGTGAACCAAGACCCGTTGATCATTTTTTACTTGATGAAGAAGAATTAAAAATTGGTGATTCAAAATTTAAAATCTTACACACTCCCGGACATTCGCCTGGGGGGGTGTGTATTCGATTTAATGAAGGCGAGTTGGCAGAGGTGCCAATTTTATTTTCTGGAGATACATTATTTCAATCTTCAATTGGAAGAACGGATCTCTGGGGTGGTGATTATAAAACGTTAGTACAGTCAATTAAACAAAGAATTTTTTCTCTAGATGAAGAAACAACAGTTGTTCCCGGTCATGGATTTGAAACTTCAATCGCTGAAGAGAGACGAGACAATCCATTTTTAAAGTGATAAGATGCTCATATGTCTAAATTAACGGCGTGTATTATTGCAAAAAATGAAGAAGCAACTATTGAACGGGCATTGAAATCACTATCTTTTGCAGATGAAATTGTAGTGATTGATTCGTTTTCTACAGATCAGACTTTGTCTTTATCAAAAAAATACACCAACGCTGTTTATCAAAATCAATTCAAAGGTTTTTCAGACCAACGTAATTTTGCGCTTTCTAAATGTAGTGGTGATTGGGTATTTTTTCTAGACGCCGACGAAGAGACTTCGCCCGAATTAGGCTTTAAACTTAAGCAAATTGCTATAGAACCTGAAGAACAACATCCCCATTGTTACTCAATTAAAAGAGTTGAATATTTTTTAGGAAAAGAATTGAACTACGGGCCAGGAAATCCGTCGCATCAATGGAGATATTTTAAAAAAAATAAAGTTAGATTTGAAGGACATGTTCATGAGTTTCCTCGCTTCGATGGTGGCGTTGGTAAAATTGATTTTCCAATATTTCATAATCCAAATTTAGGCATTGACCGGTTTCTAACCAAATTGAATCACTACACTACACTTGAAGCCCTCGATCGTTTTTCACAGGGACAAAGAACTTCACTACTACATATTGTGGGAACTTTTTTAACTACTTTTTTTAAAAACGGTATTCGATACGGCGGTTTCTTAAACGGAAGAGAAGGTTTTATACTTGTTTTATTAGAATCTTTTTCAAGAGTCGTAAGACATATGAAATTATGGCTTTATTGGCAAATTCACGAAGGTCGCATATCAATCAAGCTTCCCTACGTTTTGCCCCAACCAGGAAGTTCAACTGGATTTTCAAAACAAGAGCTTGAAAAACCAATTTCCAATGACAAAAAAATATAAGGTTATCCATTCCTGTACTTCATTGAGTTTTTCGGGTTTAGAACGGTATGTGCTCGACTTGGCTGATTGGCAAAACCGAAACCAAGTCGATGTATTGTTGGTTTGTCGAGAATCTAGCGAGTTATTTGAACATGCAAAAAAAAGAAATATCCCAACCTGGACGATTACTAAAGATGTTAAAAAAGGTCCGCTGGCATGGTTGCAATTAAAACGAGGTTGGAAAGAATTAAATCATAGTGATAAAAATATTATTTTACATATGCATGCAGGAGGTGAGCCCCAGTTTCATCTACCTTGGTTAATTGCAAGACCAAAGAATTTATCTAAAATCATTCTTCAATTTCATTTATGGATTACTCTTTCAAAACATGATTTGTGGCACCGTTTTATTTATTCAAGAATAGATGAAGTATGGTGTTCTTCAGCTTCAGCCAAAAAACAGTTGATAAAAATATTACCTTTTACAAAAAAATATCGAGCAGTAAATTACGGTCGAAATATTCAGAAAATGAATGATTTCTTAGTGCATCATTCTGACTCAAGAAATCAACTTAGAAAAGAATTTGGAATTCCAAGCTCAGCAATTTTATTTTTAAATGTGAGTCGGATTGAACCTATCAAAGGAGCGCTCGAGTATTTTGAAAGCTTTTGTAATATTGCGAAAAAAAATGAGAACATTTATGCGTTACTTGTGGGTGATGTGTCACCAAACAACGCTGAAGCAAAAATATGTTTCGAAAAAATCAAATCACAACATTTGCAATTGCCTCAAAACATTCAAAAACGGTTTATCATGCCTGGTTATAGAAGCGACTATCTCGAACTATTAAATGCGAGTGATTTTTATGTATTACCTTCATACGAAGAATGTATGTCGCTTGCACTTTTAGATGCACTCATTATGGGATTGCCAGTGGTCGGAACCAATTCAGGGGGGACACCATTCGTTGTTCGTGAAAATGAAAATGGATTTTTAGTAGAACCCCAATCGGTTCACGCACTTGAAATTGGACTTCAAAAAGCATACGAGGTTGTCAGTGTTTCAAGTGAGAAGTATAAGACGATGGTAAATCAATCTAAAGCAATTGGTGAATTGCACGATCAGGAAAAAATTTTCAAAACGATACTTTTATCATATCAAGAATCAGTATGAAAAAAATAGAAAGTAATTATGTATGTAGTGATGAAGATATTGCTGAGGAAGGACTAAAGCCACCTTTTACGCCCAGATTATTTAAACTTGAAACAAGTCATGGAACTGTAACGGCTCCGCAATTCATGCCCGTAGGGACACAAGGAACTGTAAAATCACTTACACCTGAACATTTAAAAGACATGCATGCGCAAATGATACTTGGAAATACGTATCATTTATATATGCGACCCGGACACAAATGTGTTGAAAAATTAGGGGGACTGCATCGGTTTATGAATTGGAATGGTCCTATTTTAACTGATAGCGGTGGGTTTCAGGTATTTTCATTAGCAAAAATTAGAAAAGTAAAAGATGACGGGGTTGAATTTCAATCGCACTTAGATGGTTCGAAACATTTTTTTACACCAGAACTATCAATGGAAATTCAAAAGTCACTTGGCAGTGATGTGGTCATGGCATTTGATGAATGTCCAGCATTTACAATGGATAAAAAAATCGTGGCAAAGTCGATGGAAAGAACGCTTTTGTGGGCACGCCGGTGTCGCGACTACAAATTAAAGCCCCATCAAAAATT